>JAFDGA010000039.1 GCA_019309545.1 Deltaproteobacteria bacterium | reverse complement strand
GGGCTGCCCAATGTCGGCAAGTCCACTATCTTCAATGCCCTTACTGCAGGGCAGGCTGTGGTCGCAAGTTATCCATTTACCACTGTTAGCCCAAATATCGGGGTGGTCCCCGTGCCCGATGAGCGGCTGGAGACCCTGGGACAATTGCTTAAGCCCCCCAAACTCACCCCTACCACCATTGAATTCGTTGATCTGGCCGGGCTGATCAAAGGGGCCAGCCAGGGGGAGGGCCTGGGCAATCAGTTCTTAGCCCAGATTCGCAACGTCGACCTTTTAGTGCATGTGGTGCGCTGCTTTGAGGCGGGCGACATCTCCCATACCCCCGATGACCTGAACCCGGTGCGGGACGTGGAAATCATTGAGACCGAGCTGCTGCTGGCGGATCTGGAGATAATCGGCCGCCAGCGGGTAAAAACCGAAAAACAGGCCCGCAGCGGCGATAAGCGCGTCCTGGCCCTGCTAAACCTGCTGCAACGCCTGGAAGAGTTTCTTAACCAGGGCCAGTGGGCCAGCAAACTTGCCCTGAGCGCCGTCGACCAGGAGATGCTCAAAGAAATCCCCCTGCTGACTCGGAAGCCCTGTCTGCTGGTGGCTAACCTGAGCGAAACTGAAATGCAAGAACGGCGGTATCTCCCGGCGCTGGAAGAGGTGGCCGCCGCCCGTCAAACGCCGTTGATTCCGCTGTTGGGTGATCTGGAGGCTGAAATCCGTACTTTGCCGCCTGAAGACCAGGCTGAATTTCTGGCCGCCTCCGGCCTGAGCGAATCGGGTTTGCATCGCCTAATTCGGGAAAGCTATGGTCTGCTGCGACTTATTACTTTCTATACCATCGTCGGTCCCGAGGTCCGGGCCTGGACCGTGGCCGCCGGCACCCCGGCGGTGCGTTGCGCCGGTAAGATCCATTCGGATATGGAGCAGGGCTTTATCCGGGTGGAGGTGATGGCCTTCGATGACCTGGTCAGGCTGGGCTCCGCGGCTAGAGTCAAGGAAGCCGGCCTGATGCATGTCGAAGGCCGGGATTATGTGGTCCAGGACGGTGAAATCCTGTTCTTCCGGTTTCAAAAATAGCGGGGCATATATATTTTGAATCACAAAGGCACAAAGACCCAGAGTTTGGTAATGGCGCTCAGGAAGTTTGGCTGTGTCCGGCTGCAAAACTTTGGTCTCACCATCCTGGATTTCTTTCTGCCGCGGTTTTGCTTATTCTGCGGGGCGGCGGTCAACTCCGAGCCTGGTGCAGTTATTTGTCCAGACTGCCGGTCCCAGGTGCAATGGATTCACAGCCCTATGTGTCCGGTCTGTGGGGCACCGTTTAAAGGCGTTGGTTTTGATCACCTTTGCGGCAACTGTCAGCTTCACCCCCCGCCCTATCACCGCGCCCGAGCCGTGGCCTTTTATGAAGGGGTGGTACTGGAAGCTATTCACCGGTTTAAATACCATCGCCGACAGGTCTATGCCCGGGTGCTGAAAGAATGGCTGGCTACTCCGGCAGGACTGGAGATGGCCCAAGCCGCCGACCTCATCCTGCCGGTGCCCCTGCATCCCCGCCGGGTCAGGAGCCGCGGTTTCAACCAGGCCCTGATTCTGGCTCAAGCCTTTTCAGCTGTACCGCTGGGCCGTGACCTGCTCATCCGGAGCCGTTGGACGACTCCTCAGGTCGGCTTAAGCGGCAAAGAGCGGTTAGAGAACGTGCGCCGCGCCTTTGCGGTGACTAACCCTGAGGCCGTTGCCGGAAAAAATATCCTGCTGATCGATGACGTGTTCACCACCGGGGCCACGGTCAGCGAATGTGCCAAAGTGCTAAGAAAGGCGGGGGCCCGCCAGGTGGAAGTGCTCACCGTGGCCCGGGTGGGTTATGCCTGAGTTTGATACCCGCCATAAGATCATGACCTGGGAGGCGGCCCGTCAGCACGTGCAAGCAGCCCAGGCGCAGGGACAGCGAGTAGTCTTTACCAACGGCTGCTTTGACCTGCTGCACGCCGGACATGTATACTTTTTGGAAGCCGCCCGCTCTCTGGGAGACCTTTTGTTGGTGGGACTTAATACCGACAGTTCGGTCCAACGACTGGCCAAGGGACCCAAACGGCCCCTGACCCCCGAGGCCGATCGGGCTCAAATCCTGGCTGCCCTGGCCTGTGTGGCGGGGGTGGTATTGTTCAGCGAAGACACCCCGCTGGCCCTGATCCAAACCCTGAAGCCGGATATCCTGGTCAAAGGCGGGGATTATAATTTAGAGCAAATTGTCGGTCGCCAGGAAGTAGAATCCTGGGGCGGCCAGGTAATGATCATCCCCCTGATCCCTGATCGCTCCACCAGTCAGCTTATCGCTCGCATTCTGTCAACAGCCAAGCTGCAAAAATAAGAAACCTGATTTAACCCGTTCCCCAGTTGTACTTGGGAACACTAAATAGACTTTTACGGGTATGGGATTTTGGCTAAAAGTCGACATATTCCCCGCGGGCCATGGAACGTAGGTGGCAGTTGTCGTTGATGGTGACGATGTTCCATATGGGGCCGACCTTGTCAAAGCGATTGATGGCAGTGGTATCCTGACCGATGCGCCAGAAATGGGAGTTGTCCAGCCCGATAAAGGCGGCGATCAGCACCTTGTTGACCACCCGGTGGGCGGCCAAAAGAATGGTCTGGTCCGGATGGCGCTGGAGCACCTCATCGACTGCGGCCAGGGCCCGAACCCGAACTTCTTCCAAGGTCTCGCCATTGGGAAAACGGACGGTATGAGGCAGGGTTTCCCATTGCCGGTAGAGATCGGAATATTTTTCCTTGACCTCGGCCAAGGGCATACCCTGCCAGTCGCCGTAATTAAGGTCGGTCAGACCTTCTAGAGTCTGAACGGTGAGGCCGTGGTGGCGGGCGATGTTTTCCGCGGTCTCCACCGCTCGGGAGAGCGGGGAACTGTAAGCCGCGTCAATTTTTTCCGCCTTGAGCCATTCTCCGGCCAGACGTGCTTCTTCCCGGCCGGTGTCATTCAAGGGGATATCGACGCTGCCGCGGAAAATCTTGTCTTTGTTCCAGGGGGTTTCGCCGTGTCGGACTAAAATAATACGGGGCATGGAGGCTCTCCTTCAGGGGTTGACAAGCCTGTCCTCTGCAGGCCAGGTAATTAAGCCAGGATGGGACAGTCTAAGCATCGTGGCGCGAAATTATTCCGCTTGAGAAACCGCCTCATCATAAGCTTGCTTAAGATTTTCCAGGGCGGCGTCTAATTGGGTTTTGGCTTTTTTCCAGGCTTCCGCGGTTTTGTCTTGCAGGTCCTTTAGCTTTTCCTGCACTGCCTGTTGTTGCTCCTGCAACTGCGCCATTTGTTCCTCAAGTTTGGTCTTGGCCTCGCCGCTCAGGGTTTCGGCCTTGGATTTAAGATCTGCGATCTTTTGGTCGAGATCCTGCAACTGGGACTCGATTTTTCCCTGGTACTCGGCTTTTTGTTGTTGGAGGTACGCGGTAGAAGATTCGAGGGCCTCTTTGGCTTCTTCTTTAACCTTCTTTTCGGTTGCCGGGGGCTCAGTTTTGGCTGGCTCCTCCTTCTTTTCCGCACAGCCAAGCGACAGACAGATAAGGAATGTTAACAGCACACCTATTACGGCCAGGATCTTCCATTGTTTCATTTTTATCCTACCTTTTTGGATTTATTACTTACATTTTATTCAACATCCTAAGTAAGCCGGCAAACAAAGCCCCTGGATGAACCATGCTGGTCAACAAAGATGTCTTACAAAGAGATTAACGCTTTCTCGGCCCCTAGTTTGGCATGGGCCGCGGCCAGCCGGGCCACTGGCACCCGTAAGGGTGAACAAGAGACGTAATTGAGCCCCAGTTGACGGCACATGGCGATTGACCGCGGTTCTCCACCGTGTTCGCCACAAATCCCCACTTTAAGGTCAGGACGGGTCTTGCGGCCCCATTCGATGGCCACCTGCATCAGCCGGCCGACCCCCTTGATGTCCAGAACCTCAAAGGGGTTATCCTGCAAGATCTGGTGTTCCGTATATAGCGGCAAAAACTTGTTTTCGGCGTCCTCCCGGGAAAACGAGAAGGTGGCCTGGGTCAGGTCATTGGTGCCAAAGGAGAAAAATTCCGCCACCTCAGCCAGCTTGCCGGCCCGCATACAGGCCCGGACCACTTCAATCATGGTGCCGAACTTATACTTGATCTTGACATTGTAACGCTTTTCAATCTCCTCATGGATGGCTACCACCCGGCGATGAACCCAGAGCAATTCTTGCAGGGTGCAGACCTGGGGCACCATAATCTCAGGCCTGACATCCAGTCCCTCCCGCAACCCCTGGGCAGTTGCTTCGAAGATGGCCCTGATCTGCATTTCGTAGATTTCCGGATAAGAGATGGCGACCCGCACCCCGCGATGGCCCAGCA
Source organism: Deltaproteobacteria bacterium (assembly GCA_019309545.1). NCBI lineage: Bacteria > Pseudomonadati > Myxococcota > Myxococcia > Deltaproteobacteria bacterium. The sequence goes on along the minus strand of JAFDGA010000039.1, from coordinate 7,643 downwards.
TGGGGTTGACTTCCGCCAGGGCCTTGACTTTGCGCAGGGTGGTTTCCTTCTGTCGGAGCAGTTTTTCGTCCAGGCCGCGCTGCTTGTAATCGCTGAATTCCCGGCCCACGGCCTCAATGCCAGGGATATATTTGCGGAGTTCAGGGTCCAGAACCATCAAGGTCTCTGGCAGTTGCTCCAACGACCGCATGATCTGGTTAAATTCCTTCAGGTTGCTAATTTCGCTTTGTAGATCTTCGGCTGTAGGTAGAAATTCATGCAGCGGCGGATCCAGCAGGCGGATGGTCACCGGCAATCCACTCATGACCCGGAAGATTTCAAGGAAATCAGAGCGTTGCATGGGCATCAGGCGATCAATGGCCATCTTCCGAGCTTCCGGGGTATCCGCCAGGATTAGCTCCCGGACCACCGGCAAGCGCTCGGGATCGTTAAACATGCGCTCGGTGCGGCACAGGCCGATGCCTTTGGCCCCATATTTTCGAGCCAAGGCCGCCATTTCCGGGGTATCAGCATTGGCCCAGACTTCCAGATCGGCATGTTCATCGGACCAATCCAACAGAGTGAAGACGTCCTCCGAAAATTCCGGCTCCAGCATGGGGACTGGCCCCAAATAAACATTGCCATTGCTGCCGTCGATGGTAATGAGATCACCTTCCCGCAGAATTTGCTCATCGATGCGGGCCTCTTTAAGGTCGTACTGGATTTCCAGGCTCTCGGCTCCAGCCACGCAGGGTTTCCCCATCCCGCGGGCGACCACCGCGGCGTGAGAAGTTTTGCCACCCCGGCTGGTCAGAATGCCCTGGGAGGCAAAAAATCCATGAATGTCCTCGGGCTTGGTTTCAATGCGCACCAGAATTATCGGTTCTCCCAAACGACCTAATTGTTCGGCCCGATCCGCATCAAAGACGACCTTGCCCACCGCCGCGCCGGGCGACGCGGCAATGCCGCTCAATACCGGCTCAACTTTGGCATCGGGGTCGATCCGACGATGCAGCAATTGTTCCAACATGTCGGGTTGGACCCGGGAAATGGCCACCTCCTCGTTGAATAGCCCCTCATTAACCATGTCCACCGAGGTCTTGATCGAGGCCCAGGCATTCATTTTACCGTTGCGGGTCTGGAGGGCGTAGAGTTTGCCCCGTTCAATGGTGAACTCAAAGTCCTGCACCTCCCGGTAATGTTTTTCTAAGGTATGGCGCAGTTTCTCCAGGTCGCGATAGACATCCGGCATATCCTGACGCAAATCCCGCAGCGGGCGAGGAGTACGGATTCCGGCCACCACGTCTTCCCCCTGAGCATTGATCAGATAGTCGCCGTAGAGCCGGTTTTCCCCGGTCCCTGGGTCCCGGGTGAATCCCACGCCGGTAGCCGAATCATTGCCCAGATTGCCAAAGACCATGGTGACAATATTTACTGCGGTGCCGTTGGCCATCTCTGGGGTTATTTTAAATTGGCGGCGATAATCCACTGCCCGCTTGCCCATCCAGGATTTGAAGACCGCTTCTATGGCGGTTTCCAGTTGCTGCCAGGGGTCCTGGGGAAAAGATTTGCCGGTGCGCTTTTGGATAACCTCCTTGAAACGCTCGCAAACCTCGCGCAGTGCCGTGGCGGTCAACTCCGTGTCAAAGGTGGCATGTTGCTCTTTTTTGACTTTTTCAAAGACCTCGTCAAAATGTTCGTCGGCTATCCCCAGACAGATCTTGCCAAATAGTTGTAGCAGACGCCGGTAAGAATCATACACAAAACGCTCATTCTTGGTAAGCTGAATCATGCCCTGGACCGTTTCATCGTTGAGACCCAGGTTAAGGATGGTGTCCATCATCCCTGGCATCGACATTGCCGAACCCGACCGCACCGAGACCAAGAGAGGGTTTTCTGGATTTCCCACGCCTTTGCCGGTTTTTTCTTCCAAGGCCGCCATATAGTGCCGGACCTCGTCCATCAGACCTTCCGGGAGTTTCTCCCCCTGTTCAAAATATTTAAGGCAGGCCTCGGTGGAAATCACGAATCCAGGGGGGACGGGCAAGCCGATCTGAGTCATTTCACACAGATTAGCTCCCTTGCCGCCCAGTAGCTGTTTATTTTTGCCGTCTCCTTCCTCAAAAGCAAAACAGAAACGTCCGGGTGCCATCAGTTCTTTCCTCCTTAATTATGGTTCCGGAGTTGCGGGTCGGCGGGTTAGAGGATACCATAGAACCATAATGTTTTGGTTTATAATATATTTAGATTTTACCAAAGTTACAACTGGTTTTGGTCTATCGACAAGATAGCAGGGTCAGTCGAAAGGAACCGTTAATGAAATTTCCGGGGTGGCTGGCAGACCGATTGGCCGTTCTCCAACATCATTCATTGCTTCCGAATTATCACAAAACTAACCTGATTTTGCGCAACTTGCAACTGAAAACTATATGTCAAAGCGGCCGTTGCCCTAATCTAGGCAGTTGCTTTTCTCAGCGGGTGGCGACCTTCTTGATATTAGGAGAAGTCTGCACCCGGGGCTGCCGGTTCTGCGCCGTGGCCCGCGGCCAGCCGGCGTCGGTGGCCGAAGATGAACCCTTCCGTCTGTTGCAGGCCGTACGGGAATTGGGTCTTTCCCATGTCATCATAACTTCGGTGACCCGGGATGATCTGGCTGATGGCGGCGCCGGCCATTTTGCTCAGGTGGTGCGCACTGTCCGGCTGGGAACCCGAGGCGTCAGCCTCGAAATCTTAACTCCGGATTTCGGCGGCCGCGCCGCGGCCCTGGAGTCAGTCGCAGCCTCGGGCCCAGAAGTCTGGGGGCATAACATCGAGACCGTGCCCCGGCTTTATCGTCGGGTGCGGCCGGGGGCCGATTATTACCGCTCGCTTCAGGTTCTTTCCCAGATCAATTACCTGACGCCGAAAGTCATGACCAAATCCGGGCTGATGCTCGGTCTGGGGGAGACCCCGGACGAGGTTTATCAGGTCCTCCAAGACTTGCGGACCGCAGCCGTGGAATTGGTCACCCTGGGACAATACCTGGCTCCTTCCGGGGCTCATAGTCCGGTAGCCCGGTATGTGCTGCCGGAGGAGTTTGCCCACTGGTCCCAGGTCGCCTGCGAACTGGGCTTCAAAGGAGTGGCTGCCGGACCGCTGGTACGGAGCTCTTTTCAGGCTAAAGAATTGTATCGGAATGCCCGCCTTGCTTGACAGGTCCAGGGGTTGTCTGATATCTAATGAAAGTTGCCTATTCAGTAATTAGGAATAAATCGCTGGAGTGACGCATGACAATCAGGTTTTGCCGGTTGGGACTGTTAATGCTGCCCGTACTACTTTTATTGTCCCTCCTGAGCAGCCCGGCAGTCGCCCTTACCCCCCAGGAGGTGGTAGCTCAGGTGCAACAAAAGTATGATATCACCGGCGCGTTTAAGGCCTATTTTCGGCAGGTCTCCAGCCGGCGGGCCTCGGGAGCAACCGATACCGCGGAGGGTTGGGTATATTTCCGCAAACCTTGTCAGATGCGGTGGGAATATCTCAATCCCCCTGGACAGCGTAAAGAGGTTATCGCCGACGGCCAGCAGGTCTGGATTTATATCCCTCAGGACCACATGGTCTGGGTTTATCCGTTGGCGCAGGTTATGCGTTCCGATCTGGTGATGCGGTTTTTTTCCGGGATGGGCAATCTTCAGCAAGATTTTACCATTGCCTGGCGGCGTCCTTATCGGGAAGGTGTGCCGCTGAAGATCGACCTCAGACCAGTAACCCCCCAGCCGGATCTGAAGTGGCTGGCACTTACCATCGACCCCCAATCCTATCAGGTGCAGGAAATCGAATTTGCTAATGCCTACGGTGATCTGACCCATATAAACTTTAGTCAGCTCCAGCTCAACATAAAATTGCCGGCGGATTTTTTTAGCTTTACCCCTCCCCCTGGCGTAGAAGTGGTAAAAGAAATGATGTAGCTGGGCGGCTGTCCCCGCAACCCCTATACTTGGGGTGCAACAGGCTAGGAAAGTATAGACTTAGAGATAATTACCTATGACTTTAACTTCCGGGCCACAGGAGGTGCGTCAGTGGCTGGCCAAACGACATGGCATTCTTCTGGCCCATAACTATCAACCGGGGGAAATCCAGGATATTGCCGATCTGACCGGCGATTCCCTGGGTTTGTCCATTGAGGCGGCCCAAACCAGCGCGGAAGTAATCGTGTTCTGCGGGGTCCGCTTTATGGCCGAAACCGCAGCAATTCTCTGTCCCGACAAGCTGGTGCTGTTACCCCGCCTGGATGTTGGCTGTTATATGGCCGACACCATTACTGCCGCTGCCCTTCGGGCTCGCAAGCACGAGCTGCCCGGGGTGCCGGTAGTCACTTACGTCAATTCTTATGCTGATGTCAAGGCCGAAAGCGATATCTGCTGCACTTCGGCCAACGCCATCCGGGTGGTCAATTCATTGCCGGACCCCCGGGTGTTGATGGTGCCGGATCGCAATCTGGCTCTCTATACCGCCCGGTACACCAATAAACAAGTTCTCTACTGGCAGGGATGCTGTAATATTCACGACAACTTTACCAAAGAAGAGGTGGAAGCCTGTAAAGCCGCCCATCCTGGGGCCATCTTTATGGCTCATCCGGAATGTCGCCCTGAGGTGTTGGATCTGGCCGAAGTGATTCGCAGTACCTCCGGGATGCTGGTTTATGCCCGCCAATCGGCGCAGAGGGAATTTATTGTCGGCACCGAAATGGGCTTAATCCATACCTTGCAGAAAGAAAATCCCCAAAAACATTTCTATTGCCCCTCCTCCTGCCTGCTCTGTCCGGATATGAAGCGGATCTCTCTTGATGATGTCATTTCTGCCTTACGAGAGCTCAAGCACGTCATTCGGATCCCCGAAGAGATTCGTCTTAAGGCCCTGACCGCGGTAAACCGCATGCTGGCCGTGCCGCGCGATTAAACCTCCGGGACGCGGTTCAAGACGGCGGCCTCCGGACCCTGAATCTGAGAAGCCAGATGTCGCCATAGGACAAATAGACACCGGAATCCCGGTGCGATTTTTATTCCTGGATCGCGCAACCAGGCCTCAATTTCCGCAACCGCAAAAAAACCTCCGGTGTCAATTTCCTCCAGGTTTGGCCGGGGTTCAGTCTCTGCCCGGCATGCATAAAAATCTACATGTTCCCAGCCGGTCTGGGCTGAGGCCGGAATTCGGGCCAGCCAATACAACCGGGCCTTAATCCCCAATTCTTCCCATAATTCCCGACGGGCACAGGTCTCGTAACTTTCTCCTGGGTCCACATGTCCCGCGGCCGAGGAGTCCCAATGTCCCGGGTACTGGTCTTTCTGGGCACTGCGTCGCTGTAAGTAAAGCCGGCCTTGGGCATCAAATACAAAAATATGTACCGAGCGATGCATCAGTCCCAGACGGTGTATCTGACGTCGGGAAGCCTGCCCAATAACCAGATTTTTTTGATTTACCACTTCAAGTTTTTCCATAGCTCTTCCGATGTATAAGTAGATGGCAAAGCAGTTGTTTGCATAGCAAGTAGGAAGATTTATCTCAACAGGTAAACCCTAATTATAGTTTTCATTGCCATTCAAAATTGCTGAAACTGGACTCTAACTTTTCTTGATTGTGGCTGTTTAACTCGAGCTCAGGGTGATTATAGAAAACCACCCAAGCTTTTCTTAAAGATTCTAAACAGACAAATTTAACTACCTGATCATTATTATGTTAGGTGGTTGGCTTAAATTTTGCAACCTTAAATCTGCGAGGGACAGAGTTCACCTATGGATTCCAAGTATCAGCCAGGCAAGTCTGTCACCTCCGGGCCATTGGAAACTGAGTCTATGGAAAACCCATTAACCTCTGAAAGCAATGCGGGTGGAATCAGCGAATCTTTTGCGGCCATTGAAAATATCCGCCGAGCACTAAATTTCTTGTCTCAACCCATTGCCTTGGTTTCCGGGACAGTAAACTTATTATTGGTGGAACTCGATCAAGAGACCAACTATAACAACGCCTTACAGGCTGTCCAACGGCAGTTAAAGGTTATTTTGCAAGTTATTGATGAAATACAGAAAACGGTTTCCAGATTATTAAACCACAACGAGGGAGCCAACATGAAAATAAGAATGCAGCCCCAAAAGGGTTTCAAGGCGAGGCGAAGTCCTGCCCAGGCCAGGGGTGGATCACCAACCGGAAATAAGCTGGCAGACGATATGGATGTGGTTGCCGCGGGCAAGAATATCCGCCAGCGACTTCATGAGCTGGCCCAACCTCTGGTAGTGGTTACCGGGACCATTGATCTTTTGCTGTTAGAACTTGAACAGGAATCCTGCCATTATCAAAAGCTCCAGAGCATCAGCGAACAATTGGAATCCATTGTTAATATTATCGATGAGGTCCGAAAGGTAGCCCGGGAGATGGACGAAGCTCTGTAAGACTGGAATTAAGTCCAAGCAACGGCCCCGATTTTAGTAAAATCTTTAATATGAACAGTCGAATTATTACCTGATGCCTGATCTGCTAATAAGTTTTCATTATTTCCTGTGCTCAAAGGACTTATTACTTAAAAAGGGTTCAAGCTTTATTCCCCATTTTCGGCCATATGCCATGATTAGAGGCCGGTTCGCCCACAGCGCCCATTCCTAATAATTTTTTTACAGATTAGCGCCCAAACAATTATCTCCCAATAATTTAGTGCACAGTCACCACCTACAGCATGTAACAGGTTAATTTGAGGTCAGGGCTCTGCGATTCCTGGCCCTTTCTCCCCCTGGTTCTATTTAAGCTATATTCTTCTTACAAAGAAGCAAATTCTAACAAAACGTTTGGTTTGCTAATCGTTATAGGCTTCAGCTTGACGTCTTGACCCTGAAAAGGTACTATGTAAAATTAATTGCAGCAGCGCTCTGCCGGATCGAGGGGTCTCTTTGTTAACCAGGCACCAGATTATCTTTGGCGATTCCTGTGACATGCGCTTGGTACCAGACGAGTCGGTGCATCTGGTCATTACCTCACCCCCATATTGGCAATTGAAAGACTATGGCCCCCCCGATCAGATCGGTTATCATGAGAGTTATGAAAGTTACATCAACCATCTCAATTTAGTCTGGCAGGAATGCTGGCGGGTCTTGCATCCGGGCTGCCGCCTGTGTATCAACATCGGCGATCAATTTGCCCGTGCCGCCTATTATGGCCGCTATAAGATCATCCCCATCCGCACCGAGATCATCAAGTTCTGTGAGACCATTGGTTTTGACTACCTGGGGGCGATTATCTGGCAAAAAGTCACCACCTGCCATACCAGCGGCGGCGCCACCATCATGGGCTCCTTTCCCTATCCCCGCAATGGCCTGTTAAAACTGGATTATGAGTTCATCCTGATCTTTAAAAAATTAGGTGTCCCGCCTCCGGTCCCCAAAGACCTTAAGGAACGGTCCCGTCTGACCACCGAGGAATGGAATACCTATTTTTACGGCCACTGGAATTTTCCCGGCGAAAAGCAGCGCCAGCATCTGGCCATGTTCCCGGAGGAACTGCCCCGGCGGCTGATTAAGATGTTCAGCTTTGTCGGGGAGACGGTTTTAGATCCCTTTTTAGGGAGTGGCACTACTTCACTGGCCGCCAAAAATCTGGACCGCCATTCCATCGGCTATGAGATTAATGAGGATTTTCTGCCG
>JAFDGA010000038.1 GCA_019309545.1 Deltaproteobacteria bacterium | reverse complement strand
TGGTTTAGAAAAAAAGGGGGATATAGTGACCGAAATTGCCGGTTATCACACCATTCGGTGGGATCAGAATAAGGTGCTGTTGCTTGATCAACGGCGGTTGCCGGAAAAAGAAATCTATCTAACCTGTGAGGACTATCGCCAGGTGGTGGAGGCGATCCAGACCCTGGCCATCCGAGGCGCGCCGGCCATCGGGGTGGCGGCCGCCATGGCCGCGGCCTTGGGCGCCCTTCAATCCCCCACCCGCGGGGTAAAGGAGTTTCAGCATCATTTCAACGAGATCTGCCAGGTGATTGCCGGGGCCCGGCCAACGGCAGTCAATCTCGCCTGGGCCTTGCATCGGATGCAAGCCCTGGTAACGGCCCATCTTGACCTGGGGGTTGCTGACCTTAAACAACTTCTGGTGAGTGAAGCCCAAACCATCCTTAAGGAAGATATTGCCATTAACCGGCAGTTGTCAATGGCAGGACAACAATTGATCAACCAGGGTGATGCAGTGCTTACCCACTGCAATGCCGGGGGGCTAGCTACCGGGGGTTATGGCACTGCCCTGGGAGTAATTCGCGCTGCCTGGGAAAATGGCAAAAAACTCCACGTCTTTGTAGATGAAACCCGGCCGGTTCTGCAAGGGGCCCGGCTGACCACCTGGGAACTGATGAAACTGGGGATTCCGCACACCCTCATCACCGACAATTCCGCGGCCTGCCTGATGGCCCAAGGCAGAATCCAACTGGCGGTGGTGGGCGCCGATCGTATTGCCGCCAACGGCGACGTGGCCAATAAGATCGGCACTTATGGCGTAGCGGTCCTGGCCCATTATCATAAAATCCCTTTTTATGTGGCCGCCCCGTTGTCCACCTTTGACTTCTCCTTAGCCGGTGGCGGTCAGATTCCCATTGAGGAGCGTGATATGCGGGAGGTCACCCAGATTCAAGGCCACCCTATTGCCCCGGACGGGACCCGGGCCTTGAATCTGGCTTTTGATGTCACCCCCCATGCCTTAATTGCCGGGATCATCACCGAACAGGGCTTGGTTCAGCCGCCGTTGCCGGAAAATCTGAAAGACTTGCGGATTAAAATGGGGGGATCTCAATGACTTGGGTTCTATGCGTCTTGCTCGCAATCAACCTGCTGCTTTCCGGAACAGCCTTGGCGGCTGGACCTTATCCAATCCACCTCCCCAGCTCCTCGGTAGGGGTTGACCCCCAGGCGGTTACCGTGATCGGCCAGACCCAAGAATATGAGATCAAAAAAGGTGACACTCTGCTGGACATTGCCCGAGATTATGGCCTGGGCTACCAAGAACTGGGCCAGCTCTACCGCCACTGGGACCCTTTTATTTTACCGGTCGGCGAGCGGCTTACTATACCTACTAGCTGGATTGTCCCGGACTGTCAACATCACCAGATTGTGGTGAACACCGGGGAAATGCGGCTGTATAAATTTGCGGATAATGGTCGGACAGTTTACACCTTTCCCATTGGCATGGGGGTTCTCGATTATAAGACCCCGACCGGGACCTTTAAGGTTACCGAAAAGAAGGTCAAGCCGCCTTGGTATGTGCCCAAATCTTTGCAGGCCAAATACGGCATGGCGGTGATGCCGCCCGGCCCCGATAACCCCTTGGGAGATTATAAACTTACCCTTTCATGGGGGGATTACGGCATCCATGGTACCAGCATGCCCTGGGGCGTGGGCCGGTTGGTCAGCCACGGCTGTACCCGGATGTATCCGGAACACATTAAGAAGCTATTCGCGATGGTCAAAGTGGGGACCACGGTAGAATACATTTACGAGCCAGTGAAGATTGGCTTCCGCCAGGGCCGCGTCTACTTAGAAGTCAATCAGGATTTCTACCACAAGATTCCCGATCTGCTGACTCATACCTTAAATAGATTGGAAAACCGAGGATTGATTACCGAGGTCGATTATTCACGAGTGATAAAAGTGGTGGAAGAAAAATTGGGTATTCCAGAAGAGGTGACCAAAAAGGCTGAGGGTGTGGCGGCTAGCAGCCTGACTCACACCCTCGGAACCATTGGTGAATGAAGATTTGATTTAACTCAGCTAGTGGTAATTTTTTACCTTCTGTACCTCATAGCTCTGGCGCAAACCTTTTCAGCTGCGTCTTCTGCCCGGGCAGCAGCGGCCTCCGCACGATCAGCCGCCGCGGCGGCTTTCGGAATAGGAGGTTTGGCATCCTGTGCAGCCGCTTCGGCATTTACTACCAAGGCGGCAGCCCGATCTGCTGCGGCTTTGGATTGTTCCATGTACATTTTGCATTCATCATAGTACTTTTGGCAACAACCCGATGCTCCCACTACCAGGGCAAAGACCGCGAGGAGCGCCAAGGCATAGCCTCTTTTCAAAAACGCTTTCCTCATCGATTACCCCCTTTCGGAGAGGACGGTAGATTTGCTTTAGCTTGGAAATCCCCCTCCAAGTTAAGCTTTTGCAAACCGTGCACAGGCCCTTACTTCCGCATCTTCTTTAACAGACAAGCCTCTGCCTTTGTCCGCCTTGGAAGCCGACGCTTTTGCCTGATCAGCGTACATCTTGGCTTCGTCTACGTACTTTTTGCACGTGTCGCAACAACCCGCTCCCATGACGAGGACGAACGCCATGAGAATGGCTAAGGCGAAACCTCTCCGTACCAAAGCTTTCCTCATCATTTATCCCCCCTTTTCAAAGTAATGGAATAATGCGGTTTTTAGAACTAAGGGTATTTAACAACAGCCCCGAAAAAATATCAAGTAAAATTATTGTTTGCGTTGATTTTTTTTCTGGCCTATTTAATTAATCAATGTATATCAATATGTTAAGATTTCCTCAGCGAGGGCCTCATCTCTCCCCAATTTTTTCCGAGCTGGATATCGACCGTCAATGGCACTTTAAGTTGCGCCACCCCTTCCATAGTTTGTCTCAATAATTGTGCTGAAATCGAAATCTCCTCCTCTGGAATTTCTAACAGCAACTCATCATGAAGTTGGAGGAGCAGATGGCCCGCCAGTTTTTCCCGCCGCCAAACCGCGGCTACTGCCAACATCGCCTTTTTAATCAGGTCCGCGGCGGTGCCTTGAATGGGGGTATTAATGGCGCGGCGTTCCGCTTCCTGGCGAACGATGCGATTGCTGCTCCTGATCTGGGGAATCTGTCGCCGGCGTCCCCACAGGGTGGCAACCCAACCTTGCTGACGCGCCGTCTCCAGGGTCTGTCGGATATAACGTTGGACTCCACCATGGCGCTCAAAATAGCGGTCAATGAAATCCTGGGCCAGCCGTTGCCCGACCCCCAATTGGCGGGCCAGGCCATAGGCGCTCATGCCATAGATAATGCCAAAGTTGATGACTTTAGCCAGACGGCGCATATCCGGGCTGACCAATTCCGGGTGCAGGTCGAAGACCTCAGCGGCAGTCTGGCGATGGATATCAATACCTTCCTGGAAGGCTTTCAGAAAGGCCGGGTCTTCCGAAAAATGCGCCAGAATGCGAAGTTCCACCTGGGAATAATCACCGCTGAGGAACACCTGTCCGGGCCCAGCGACAAAAGCCTGGCGCACCTGAGAGCCGAACTCGCCCCGCACCGGAATATTCTGGAGATTGGGATCGCGGCTCGACAACCGACCGGTAGCCGCCACCGACTGCACAAAGGTGGTATGGATGCGGCCGGTGGCCGGGTTGACCTGCTTGAGCAGAGAATCCACATAGGTGGCTTTTATTTTCATCAGGGTGCGGTACTCGACTACTTTGGCGACGATCGGATGAACCTCTTTTAAGCTGTTCAATACCTCGATGTCGGTGGAATAAGCGGTCTTGCCACGGGTTTTTTTCTGGGGCGGCAGCTGTAGTTTCTCGAACAGAATATGGGCCAATTGTTGAGGAGACTGGATTAGAAAAGCTTCTCCGGCCAGAGCGTAAATTTCTTCTTCCAGGCGTTCCAGGTCCCTTTCCAGATCACGGCCGAACCTGTGTAAAAATTCCTGGTCAAGGCCGATGCCCTGAGCTTCCATCTCCGCCAGCACCGGTAACAGAGGCAATTCCAGGGTTTCATACAGAGGCCACAAACCCTCCCGATCGAGCTCGGCCTGCAACTGAGGCCAAAGACCCAGCGCGGTATCTGCCCGTTGGACGGCATAGGTCAGGGCCAACTCCTGGGGCAAATCTGAGGCCGCTAGCGGATGTCCGGCCAGTTCCCGAGGCCCGGGTAGACTACTCCCCAGATAGTGCAGGGCGACATTCTCCAGGGTTTGTTCATAACGGGCGGGGTTGAGAAGATAAGAAGCCAACAGGATGTCGCCCGCTAATCCGGCCAGGTGCCGGCCATAGCGTTCACCGACCAGCAGCGCGGCTTTCAGGTCAGGCCCGATCTTGCTGATTTGGGGATCAGTCCAGATCGACCCCAGCAATTCCCAGATCCAGGCCGCCGGTTGCCCTTGCCAGGGAAGATAAACCCCGCCACCTTCCTCCCAGGACAAAGCCAATCCGGCAATTTCGGCCAGCATCGGGTGTTGCTCGCTGGTAAGAAAAAACACGGCTACCCGGCCAGCCCGGGCAATTTGATCAACCACCTCCTGCAGGGACTCCCGGTCGGTCACCAGGCTATAATTTCCGGTATTATTCTCGGCTCCCAGCTCCTTGGATAATTTACTAAACTCCAGCTCGGCAAACATACGGCGTAGGGCTTGGCGATCCCACGGTCCGGGCTTCAGCTCTTCCAACGATACCTCTAAAGGGACCTGCGAATCCAGGACTGATAATTCCCGACTGAGTAGGGCCTGGTCCCGAAACTCGACCAGATTGGCTTTCAGCTTCTTTTTATTGATCTCCCCCAGGTGCCCGAACAGGTTGTTCAGATCGTGAAATTGGGAAATCAATTGCAGCGCGGTTTTTTCCCCCACGCCGGGGACGCCGGGAATATTATCACTGGCATCCCCGGCCAGCCCCCGAACGTCTACCAGCTGGCACGGCTCGACTCCATATTTTTCCTTAATGGTGTCAAGGTCATAGCGCTTATCCTTCATGGGATCCCAGACCGTGACCCCTTCTTCTATCAGCGGAAACAGATCCTTATCCCCGGAGATGATCTCCACCTGCAGACCGGCGGCCCGGGCCTTTTTGGTCAGAGTGCAGATGATGTCATCGGCTTCATAACCTTCCTGTTCCAAAGCCGGAAGATTCAAGGCCGCCACCAGCCGCTGGATGTAAGGCAACTGGGTGGCCAGATCATCGGGCATGGGCGGGCGTTGGGCCTTGTAGACCGGATAGCGCTGATGCCGAAAGGTGGGACCTTTGGTGTCAAAGGCCAATGCTAAATAGACCGGCTGCCGCTCCCGCAAGACCTTGAGCAGCATATTGGTAACTCCAAACACCGCATTGGTCGGCAACCCCTGGGAAGTCCTGAGTCCTGGCAAAGCGTGGTAGGCCCGATAAATATATGAGCTGATATCAATCAGGTAAAGGATAGGACGGGTTTCGGACATCATAACCTCTAATCACCCTATATACCGCCCTTAAAGGATTGTCAATTTTTTTAATGGTTTGTTGCCCTCGTATGTTACTATTCCGAACATTTAAAAGGTTAATTTGAGGGAAGGGCCGTGGGACTGACGGCCCCCCGCCCTCCCCTCAAGCTCCCCTCCCACACCCCCAAAGGGGATGGGGGGAGTGGGTTTGGGAAAGCTGTTTATTCTAACCCCAACCCATTTATTTAATGACCTGAGTAATAAAAATAAAAAACCAACAACCACTGGGGTTGACGCCCTGCACTTCCTGAGCTAAATTTAAAATATTTTGATTTTCAATCTACTTATAATGCAAAACAAGTTTTTCCTAGAAAGTAGGCGCAAAGATGTGGAACAAAGCCAAGGTTAACTTTGTGATCGATGCCCTGATGTTTATGTGTATGTGCGCCATCGCCGGAATCGGCTTTCTGATTAAATATGTCCTTATCCCGGGTGAGGAGAGGTGGGCGGTATATGGCCGTAATGTCGACCTTTTGTGGTTCGGCATGAACCGCCATGAATGGGGCTCCATCCACCTCTACCTGGCCCTGAGTTTACTTATTTTACTGGTGATCCATATCATTCTACACTGGCAGATGATCCTGAGTTTATTTAAAAATCTCATCGGCCAGGGCAAGACCAGATCGGTCATCACCGTGGTATTTGTAGGGATTTGCCTAGTTTTAATTAGTTTTTCGTTTTTCGTGACTCCTGAAGTTGAAGAGCTGCGCCGCGGTCGGGGCCGCCGCTTTGATGCCGGGCAGGTCATTTTACCTGAAAGACAGCCTTTTCCTCTGGTCAGTAAAAAATTCGTAAGGTGAACCAACCGCCCACCATCCTATTAATCAACCCCTGGATCTATGATTTTGCGGCATATGACTTTTTTGCCCGGCCGCTGGGGCTGTTATACCTGGCGGGCCGACTGCTGGCGCAAGGCTATGCGGTCAGGCTGATTGATTGTTTAGAACCAGCCCCAGATCGGATTACGTCGGTCACCGGGCGTTATCTTAAGGAACCTCTGCCGCCACCTGCTCCACTGGTTGGCATCCCGCGGCGCTATGGCCGTTATGGCATCAGCGAAACGGACTTTAAAGTCAAGCTCAGCATCACCCACCGTCCCGCAACAGTGCTGGTAACCTCCTTAATGACCTACTGGTACCCTGGAGTGCAGGCGGTCATTCGCCTGGTACGTGACCAATTTCCCGGCGTAGCAATAGTATTGGGGGGTATCTATGCCACGCTGTGCCCGGAACACGCCCGGCAGCATAGCGGCGCTGACCTGGTGCGGACCGGCCCTGGAGAACCAGAGATTCTAAACCTTCTGGCAGAACTGACCGGCTGGGACCGGCCTTTGCCCCCGGTGTTGGATGACCTGGATGCCCTGCCCTACCCTGCCCTGCACCTGCTCCCGGAGCGACGCCTGATCCCTGTGCTTACCTCCAGGGGCTGTCCCATGGACTGTGCTTATTGTGCTGCCAAGCTGCTGCAACCCCGGTTTCGGCAGCGTCGACCAACGGCAGTAGTGGAAGAGCTGAGCTACTGGCAGGCACGTTTAGGAGTAAAGGAAGTGGCCTTTTATGACGATGCCTTATTAGTGGAGGCCGAAACGCACTTATTGCCTATACTGGAAGGGGTGCTAAGCCGGGGATTAAATATAAGGTTCCATACCCCTAATGGCTTGCACCTGAAACTGATCAACCCACGAGTGGCCAAGTGGCTGAAAAAAGCCAATTTTGCTACCCTGCGCCTGGGTCTGGAGACCACCGCCCTGGGTCAGGAACGCCTGGACAGCAAGGTTCAGGAGGGCGATCTGGAGCAGGCCCTGGCAGCCCTTAGGGAAGCCGGCTTTACCCGCGCCCAGATCGGGGTATATCTACTCATTGGCTTGCCCCAGCAAGAGGATAGTCAGATAGCTGCATCTATTCGCCAGGTCCGGGCCTTGGGCGCCACTCCGGTGCTGGCGCAATATTCGCCCATCCCGTATACTGCTTTATGGCCGGAAGCAGTCAGAGTCTCCCGCTATGATCTGGCGGCGGAGCCGCTTTATCACAACAATTCAATTTTTCCCTGCTGGCCAGAATTTTCCTGGCCCCGCTGTAGCCGTCTGAAACGGCTGGCAACCGGAGGGGAAGAATGAGGTTCTTACGCCAAGCCGCAAAGGCGGAGAGACAGCTTAATGGGGGCCATAATCTTCCCCAACCTCATAAAGCGGGTTGGGAGGGGAGCTTGAAGGGAGGGAGGGCCGTCAGCCCCCCCGGCCCTCCCCTGAAATTAAACTTTAATGCTCCGATTTGTAAATTTAGGCTTAAGGAAGAAAAACATGGGCACTTCAATGGCTCGTAAGGCCCCCACCGGCAAATACTGGCGTCTGGCCAAGACCAGTGCTTCCCGGTTCGGTTCGCCCAAAAACACCGGTCAGGTCTCGGCAGCCGAGGTGGTGGCCCGTTATGTAATTGCCGTAAAGCACAATCCGGAGGGGATAGGCCCAACCCCGGCGGCACCGATCTTCCCCCAGATCCGGCAAGTCGCCGGCAATCTGGGCCGCTTTTATCAGAAGCTGGCCCTTTATGGGTCAGATCAGGCCTTGGGGGATTTGGGGTTGGGAGAGTTGATCGGCAGTCCACTGCAAACCACACTTCCGGTCTTGGTAGATACTCTGGCCGGGGCGGGGGCGGCTCTGGAGGAAGCGGTGGCACGCTCGGCCCTGATCGAGGTTTTGGCAAAGGAGTTCTCCCCGACCATGAATGGCTTTAATAAATGGGAAGAACTTAGGCCGGGCGAACCTTCCGCACGAATTATTTCTGGCCGGATAAGAAATTTTCTGGCTGAGGCTGTATACCAGAAACTGGCTTCTGATCTGGGAGAAGCTTTGGAGGCCCAGGCCAAGGACATCAACTCCGGAGTGCAGCGTCAGCTAGAACTGCGCAAGTTTATTCAGGGAAGACTTGATCCCCAAACCGAGGGGAAAGAGGAATTCGAACTCTCCTGGTCTGAGGACCAGGTCCTGGCCTGGATCGACCGGCAACTCCGCCACCTGCTAAACCGGTTAGAGCAGGAGCATGGCTTCCAAAATCTTTATCCAGGGTCATCCTGAGGAGTCCTGTCCCAGTCCGGAGGAGTATGAGGCCCAGGTTAGCTTTTGGGCCGCAACGCCGGGTTTCACCATCCACCATAATTTCAATCAATTATGGACCACTCCAAGGCTTCCCGGTCCGGAATATCAATCTTTGCTGCTGTTAGCTGCGGCGGTCTGGGCCGCGGACAAACTTGTAAACCGAATAACCGCCCCGGATGCCTGGACCCGGGAGCTGACCCTGGAAATTCCGGTCAACCTGTCCTGGATGGCGCCAGTTACCGAACTGGCCCCGCTCCTGGACTTTCTTACCGGAGATCACTGGCGCTTGGTGCCACGCCCCGGCTCTCCTGACCTGGGCTTCCAGTCCGAGTGGAAGCTGCCCTGGATCCCGGATCTGGTCTGCCTGTTTTCCGGCGGAGTCGATTCCCTGGTGGGGGCCATTGACTTCCTGGAAGCCGGTTACCGGCTGCTGCTGGTCAGCCATTATGACTTCGGACAACTGGCCGGTTATCAGAAAAATCTGGCAATGGCCCTGACCCAGCACTATGGGCCGGATCGAGTCCAGGGGTTGGGTTTACGCGTCCAACTGGAGGCCCCGGAATTAAGCTTGCGGAGCCGGTCTTTGCTATTTATCGCTCTGGGACTGGCTGCGGCCGGAGCTTTTGGTTCGAGAATGCCCCTTTTGGTTCCGGAAAACGGTTTTATCAGTCTCAATCCGCCGCTAACCCTGAACCGCCTGGGGAGCTATAGCACCCGTACCACTCATCCTTATTTCACCCATAATTTGCGGGAGCTTTGTCGGCAGGCCAATATCCACCACCCCCTGGTTAACCCTTACCAGGGGCAGACCAAAGGCGAAATGTTGGCTCGCTGTCGAGGCGGTGAACTGCTGCGCGCCCTGCTGCCCTATACCCTGTCCTGTTCCCACCCGGTGGTCTCCCGCTGGCACCGTCAGCCCCAGGGCAACTGTGGCTATTGTTTTCCCTGTCTGCTGCGCCGGGCGGCGTTGCATCAGATTAACGCCGATCAGGGCCGGGATTATCTCTATGATGCCCTAGGCGACGAAAGACTGTTGGCCAATCGGGTCCGGGGGGCCGACCTCCGGAGTCTGCTGTTTGCCCTGCAAAACTGGGAAGACTCAAACCGCCAAGCCCGACTTCGGCTGCACCGCACCGGACCGCTGCCGGGGGATCTAGAATCTAGGCATCAGGTGCTGGAGGCTGGGATGACCGAGATCAAGACTTGGCTGTGGGATAAGGCTCATTCTCATCTTCGGCAATATGCCAATTGGTAAGAGAAATAGGAACTTGGTGGGGAAAAAATTAAGTAGGTCAGGCTTACCGGATCAAATTGACAACAGCCAACCGGAAACTAAAAACCGGATCACCCCTCCAGTGAAATGGCCAAGGCTGTGGTGAGTTTGACCACCTCTTCGTCGGTTTTGCGCAGCCGTTGGGATAACATTTGTGACAGGCGCCACAGCATCTTTATCCCCATAGCGGGATTTTGTTGGATGAGTTGATAAAATCGGTCTTTACTCAGCTCCAATAATTTACACTCGGTCAAGGCCTTAACCGTGGCGGAACGGACATCGTTTTCAATCAGCGCCATTTCCCCGAAAATAACTCCGTCTTCAGCCTTAAGCCGGATCATCACCTTGTCCCGCGGCGCTCTATCTTCGAACTCCAAAATGAGCCGCTTGGTAATCTCGACCTCACCGGCGCACATAATATACATCACTTCTCCAGGCTCACCTTCGGTCATTATAATGGTCTGGGCCGGCAACGAAAGCATGGAAGTGGAGGCCATTACTTGCTTAAGTTCCTCATCCTGAAGATCCTGAAAGATAAAAATCTTCTTTAATAAATTAAAATCGATCATAGAATTGGAGTGTTTTAAAAAATCCCCCCACGCTTGGTCACCAAAGGCTGCACCTTGGCGATGACTACCGCCATTTCATCAGGGGCAAGAATATGATCCAGCGGGGGATTGATAAGACATTCGGTGCGATAGCGGCCAAAGAGATGGGTCATTCCGGCCTCGGTAAACTTGCGGCGAATGAAATCATCGATGGCGGATGGCTCCCCGGACAACAGGTCCTCCAGGCGCAGCACCTGTCCCTCATTAAACAGGGCGATAAGCAGGGACTGGTGGCGGTCCCTCAGATAGTCAGCAAATTCCTGCAGCGGGTGGCCATGAAACCGGGAGGGTATTTCTACCACCCAGAAGGTGTGTCCTTCCGCCGACAGCAAGGCTTTCAGCACCTTAAACAGCCCGGCGGAGGCCGTGGCGCTGGCAATCAGGGCATTGTCATATTCCCCCCGGATGATGATGTCTTCCACACGGGCTCGTTCCAGGTGGGGACGGTTATCTGGGTTCAGTAATTCCACACAGATCCTGACTTTGGGGTTAATGGCCTTAACCGCCAGGGCCGCTAACAGGGTGCGCTGATCGACTTGCTCCCGAGGCCGGTCTGTGGTCCGATCCGCTAGAATTAACACTCTTCGGGCCCGCCGCAGATTGGTTTTGAGCAATATTTCTTCACGGGAAAAATCCCCCTGCACAAAATAAAGCTCATGGTCGATAAACTTAACTTGGATAGCCTCGAATTGTTGCGGGGTAATTTCACTGATCAGCACCACCGGGGTCCGCCGATCCACACGCTCCAGCAGGTCCTTGAGGATTCGTTCGCCGCCCCGATGCCAGCCCATGATAATGATATGCTCGTTAACCGTAATATTTTCCAATCCCCGTTCCCTCCGGAACTTGCGCTCAATAAATACTGAGGCTACGGTGGCGGTCAGCAGGGACAAGATTACCAGACCGGACAGCATCAGCCCCACCCCCACCAGCCGGCCCCCAAATGATTGCGGGACCAGATCGCCATAACCCACCGTGGTCAGGGTAACCACGGCCCACCACAGTCCATGTCCCAGCCGCGTCAAGAAATTATTGGCATCTGCTTCCTGGAGGGCAAACCCTAAAGCGCCCAAGAAGACCAAAATTACTACTCCCCCGATCAGAAAAAAGACCTTTTCCTTTATTAAGGTGGCGATCAGGGAACTTAGGGTTTTGCTCAGATCTGACCAGAGCCCTTTTAACCGAGTGTGGCCTCTTTCTAGCCAGCGGTACCATCGGACTTTCTTCTCGGCCAGCAATGCAGATTTTTCCATAGCGGCAATTAGAGAATCAAAAATTCTTGGCCAAGGCGTTTAGAACTTAACCGCGCCGGGTTAATAATCCCCAGGGGAAACCTAATTTTACAATTTTATCATTATGTCCAAAAGATTACCAAACAAATGTTAACAACGGCCCTGATGGGAAAACCCTAGACTACCTGTACCAGGACCCATGACCAGCGGATGAGCTTGTGGGTTACCCTGCCGTCAAATCCTATCCCGACGTCGTTCTCCATACATCTGATTAAGGTCTCCAGGACCGGGGCTCCGCCAAAGGCAGCGAGATCGTCTGTTTTTTAGCCTGTGGCGCTTGAAACAGTAACTGTCACCTGCAACATTGTAACATTATTAGGGCATAAGGCCGCCATTAAAATGCTAAGCTTGATATTGCCTTCAGCTACCCTTTAAAAGTGTAGAACTTTATTAAACTAGGCAGGCAATGTTTAAGTACCCCCCGTAAAGGCTCGATTTTTGGGTTAGGCAAACTCCCGGAAAATTACCAACCAACTTCCTAAAGATTTTTGAAAACGAACCCGGCGTTTTAAATTTTCGTAACTTCTTAGCCAAAGGACCATCTACCAAATGATGCCGGCAATATTTTATTTGACAATCAGCTCCATTTTATATAGATTATTGTTTAGGAGCATAATTATTTTTTATAAGATTAAGGTATTAAACTTAATGTTCACTAAACCTTGAAATTGGTTTTCCGGCCAATGGAGAACCAGGAGGAGAGCGGTGCTTTAAGCCTCTAAACCGTCAGGGATATGTTTTGGAGGCTTTTTTATTGTCTTGATAACCTAGAAGGGGGTGATAAGCTAGTTGACCGGCAAGAGAGAAATATTAATTAATCCAGCAGGTTAAACTGTTTCAAAAAGGAGACCGCTCATGAAATTCAAGACGAAATATTTACTAATTTTCTGCCTAGCCATGGGCTTAGTGGGACTGGGAGCCCTTAACCCGGCCCTGGCAAGCGACGAGGGTCCATCGGTGGCATTACCGGGTAGTGCTGCAATTGATGCCACGCCCACCCTGACGATAAACTCTGCCCATCTGTCCAACAAACAGTTCGGAAGCACCAAGATATCCGTAATCCGGCCCGGGGAGTATATCTATGGGGTATATAGCGTTACTTTGAGTGGAGCCAGTACAGATGCGCTGATACGCAAGTATAATATTTGGCTGTACAGCCAGCGGGCGACCTTTTGGAATGCCAAAAGCCCCGGTACTGTTTTGTTTTCGTGGGGTTTTCAAATTCCGGAAAACAAAGCCAAGCACGGTACCCAAACTAAATTTAAAACCATTTTTCAGGCCTTAGGAGGGAATACCGTTGCCCGTGGCCTTGCCTTTACTATCAAAAGGTATGGCCTTACCGATTCCACCCGGGCTTACTTTTCCGGCTTGCCAACCTGGCTGAAAAATAAAATCATTAACAATTGTAAGGCGGCCAAGAATTATCTCCTGAAATCCGCCTTAGCCTTCAAAGGAATATACTATTCAAAATCTGCCGACAAAACCAGTTTTCTCAATCGCATCAAAAGTCGGCGCCAAAATGCCTACCTGATTCACTCCCACGGCAGCGACACTGATGGCGGCCGCATCTATTTTCTGGATAATACCTACGTTAACGGTTCCGACTTGACTGCTTCCGGGTTTAAAGCTCCGGGCGGTCTGTTCTATGCCGCCGTCTGTAAGGGCGCCACTTATACGACTCTGGGGAATGCCTTCTTAACCTGCGGCTGTAAGGGTTTTATTGGCTATACAGTATCAGTCTATACCAGCCGCAACGCCGATTTCTATAAGGAATTTTTCCGGCGCGCCACCAAAAAGGACATGCCGGCCAACCGGGCTCTGGCTGCTACTATCAAGTGGGCTTATGCCAAAGGTTGGAACGATGTTACTACGGCCAGATATTTCGGGTCCCATGATTTATATTTAGGGGGCCAGACCGGTCCGGGGATCAGTTCCGCCAGTGTTGATCTGATAGAGATGGATAAAGTATCCCAGCCCGCCATCGTTTGGAAAGATATCACCACCTACCTGCCCAGCCAGGCCGAGCATCAGGCCGTGCATTTGGCAGACGCGGTCCCCGCCGTCCAGGCTCTGAAGAGCCAGTATGGTGCCTTGACCACCGGTATCGAAGTCTTCCCGAGTGTTTACCGGGTCAGCTACAAAGCCGGGGATATTTTCCTCTATGGGGTAGACGTGGACAAGAAAACCGGCACCATCGTGGAAGAGGGCACCCTGGACTAATAGCCGCCTGCATTTGGTGGTGGTGGTTTAACCAGTGGTCTTGAAATCTCGTTTGAGAACCGGATGCCAAGGTCGGGATAGTGCCCCGGCCTTGGCATTGTTGACCATTTAGATTAATTTTAATATTATCCAATTTAACCTGGCCTAAAGGAACGTCAGCGTGAAGATTAGAGTTAAGCATCTACTGGTGTTTTTGTTGGCCTGGGGGCTAATGAGTAGCTGGGCCTGTGCCCCACAGGACCATAAAGGTAATCAAACTATGACCTCAGAAGGCACCCAATGGCGGGATATCAGCAGCCATGATCTTAACCCGGCTGAACGCCAGGCAGTGGCGGCAGCGGACCAGATTCCCGAAGTTAAGCAACTCCGGCAGGAGCATGGCCCCGCGCTCAGAACCGGCATCGAAAGCCTCCCTGAGGTTTATCGGGTAAGCTATCGTTTGGGCGACATCTTCTTGTATGGCGTGGATGTAGATAAGGCCAGCGGCCAGGTGGTAAGCCACGGAACCCTAGATTAAATCCAATTTTCAGTCCTCATCAAGGCGGCCTGATTTTAACCCGTCCTCGGATAGTTTGGTCCTCTGAACTCCACCTTGACAATCTCTCCAAGTACCTTGCCTCAATGAGCTCAGTCCAATTACCGGGCTCTGGCCCTCCAGAAATGAGTAAGGTGGTAGCAACTGGGGCTTTTTTACTCATAATCTAATAACTCCAATATAATTAAAGTATTATCCAAATACCCCAGTTTCTCTCGGTAACTTTGCCTCGTGCGCCTGGTCATTAATCTTACCTGATTCTGGTCGTAATCCACTAATTTGAGACTGTTGCAAAACGATACGTAAATATTACTAAAAATTAATACAAAAAAGGCTCGCCAAAATGCTTAACCTATGGTAATATCAAGGAAATAATTTTTCTGGAGCTGATATGAGCAAAAAGGGCCGAGCCAACGGTTCATTCTTTGGCAACCATATTTATGAAGGCCTCTTGGCCCGGCGATCCCACCTCCTTTATGAACTGGGTCAGGTGGTGGACTTCAGCTTTGTCCGCCATGCCTGCCGGGACTTTTACGTGGATTGGGGCCGGGACGCCTGGG
>JAFDGA010000037.1 GCA_019309545.1 Deltaproteobacteria bacterium | reverse complement strand
TAAGACCACTAAATTGGAGATTATAAGGGTCCTATGAAGACTTAGTTCCTTTGTGCCAAAAAAATTTGCCCAAAATCGAGCTAAAAGACAATCACGCTTTTTGCAACGGTGTCAAATTAACCTTTTAAATGCTCGGAGTAATAACTTCTGGACTTCCTGGGTGTGGGCCAAAACCTTTGAATTTGGGTCTGGCCAATAAAAGGCACGTTTTTTGCTTTTTGATAATTATTCAAAGGTAGGTATGAATAAATTTTCCGAACTTGAATCTAAGGGTGGAAAGGCTCAATTACCACCCATCTGCGCATCATGTCCCTGGCTTGAATGGCATGAAGGTGAACAAGGCTGTGTGAACTACAAGACTCTGCTATGCCGGCTGGCCCCAGCTTATATTATTGAAAAATATTTCGAATTCAAGATCTTTGGTAAGTGATGGTCAGATGGTAATCTCTCCCCCTTTGGGGATCAAGGTGGGAAATTATACCCCTTAATCTTGTGAAACATTAATTAAAGTCTCCCTTTCGGCCTTGGTCTGGTCTGATTCCGACAACAAACGTCCAGATATTTTTCCAAAAACCAGCACCCGCGTCCAGGCTTCCAGCGGTACCAACTGGGGGTCGAAAAGTATATGGACCATGCCCCTTTCATCTTCAAAGGCGCGGTTGCGAATTTTCACCGCCACCTTGCGCCGGCCATGTTCGGTGGGGCCGATGTGGATGTTAATGTCTTCCGGGTGTGGGTAAGGAATGCCAGACACCGTGATGGTCTCCCCTCCCTTTAATTCTCCAAAGGCCCCCAGGCGAAAGTTATAAAACGCCGTGATGGGATCGTAGATCGGCTCGTCCAGTTCTGTATGCCACTTGAGCTTAAGCGTACCATCGCCATTGGGTTGCCATAGTTCCAGGCGGCCTTGCTGGTGGTCAAAACGATATTCCTTGTAACGGTGGCGACCGCGAAGCCAGGATTCTTCCCAGTAGGTCGTGGGCTGGAGTCTCCCCTGGTTATAGATCATTCGGGTACGGTAGCGATCGCGGCGGTGGGCGGTAAAAAAGCCCAGTATCCCCCGGGTGTGGCCACTGATCTCCCCTTCATAACAGTCCGGCCCTAACCGCCTTAAGGTGATGTTAGCCCGGACCGCATCCCCCAGCATCAGCACGTCCACCGAGTAGTTTAAAGATTCCGGAGATAGTTCGGCGGCTCCAACTAGATAAGGGTTGAAATAGACCTGTCCGGCCAGCCAGACCAACAGCCACCAGGAGAGATAAGACCGTGGTCTCATGATTGGCGACGCTTGGAGGATTTACGCCGGGGGCGACGGGACTTAGCGGTTTCCCAAAGGACGTCTTGGCCAAAATGTTCGTGCCACCAAGTTTGATAGTTGTCCTGGGTTGCCGATGCCTCTTCAAGATGATAACGATATTTTTCTAAAAATCGCAGGATACAGTGATAGGCCTCATTAATCTCCTGCATCCGGGCATGGTGTTCGGCCAGGTTGTCAGGGGAAGCGGCGTCGGGATGCCAGCGGCGGGCAGCCCGGCGATAAGCAGCCTGAATCTCTCTGCGGGTGGCTCTAATACCTAATCCTAGTAGCTGCCGGGCTTTTTCCAGGTTCATATTCCTCCCCGCTGGGCAGAGGTTGAATCACGGAAGTTGAGCCGTACAGAAAAATATCCTTACGGCCGACAAAGTATATTAATAATATATATTATTTGATTAACAAGATAAAGCCCGGTCAAGAGAATTATTGCTTATTGGCGGTCAAAATGTTATTTTAAATAATAAAATCAGCTTATTTACTTTTTGCTCGGATAATCCCTGCTAAAATACGAGGCGAACATTGGTCTTACCTGGATTGACTACTGACCAGGGTCCGGTTGTACTAAACCGTTCTGGAGGTTAACATAAACCCAATGAATTCTTTACATCGATCAGTTACTATGAACGCGGTGGAATTCGATCAGACCCTGGAGCGTTTGACCGAGGAGATTCTATCGCAACAGCCTGACCTCTCCAGGCTGGTGGTGGTGGGAATTCGCACCGGAGGGGCCTTTTTGGCTCAGCGTTTAGGGGAGAAAATTCGGCAACGGCGGGCGACACAGGTACCGGTAGGCATTCTCGATATTACCCTGTACCGGGATGACTGGACTCGCATCAGTCACAAACCGCAGGTAGGCCGCACTGAGCTGTCCTTTTCGATCGACGATCAGGACGTAGTCCTGGTAGATGATGTGTTATTCACCGGCCGCACGGTGCGGGCCGCGCTCGATGCCCTGATCGATTTCGGCCGGCCTCGCCGGATCAGGCTAGCGGTGCTGGTGGATCGAGGCGGCCGGGAGCTACCCATCTGTCCTGATTTTGTGGGGCAAACTTTAGATTTATCCCGGGAGCAACGGGTCAACGTCTATTTCCGGGAACAGGACGACCCCGATCAGGTGGCCATCGAATCCGTTGATTTTAACCAAAAATGAGAGTTACGGTGCGCGATAAAAAATCTAGCAAGAAGATTAGAGAACAGTCTTTAGCCGCCCTGGCCCCAGAGGCCCAGGAGGGGTTGGAAGAGCTCTTGGAAAAGGTTAAACAGACCCTGGCGGAAGGGCAGGAGGCAGCGGCAGTCCTGGAACTCTTGGCAAGTCAGCCGCCGGGAGACCTAGCCTGGGACCTGGCTCTGATCGCCGGATTGGGCAGGATCGCTCATCCGGCTATACCTGAAGCCTTACAACGCCATTTCGGGCCCGAAACCGACCGGCACCGGCAGAAGGCTTTAAAAAAGGCCTTCCATGTCTTGAAAACTCGCCAGGTACCGGTCCCCGCCCCCATATCTTTAGCGGCCTCTCCCTTGGTCCGGCCTGCGCCTATGGCTCCCTCGGAGTGTCATATCAGCATGGTTGATGGTTTTGGCAATCGCATGATCTTTCTTCAGGTAGCTAAAGAAGGTCTGGGGTTTAATGTCTTGCAAGCTCTGGTCAATGACCGCGAAGGTCTGAAGGATTTTTATACCTTATCCCTGAGCAAAAAACGGCGTCGGGAATTGCTGGAAGAATATAATCAGGATCAGCTCGGCAGGATGGTCTCAGTGCCGCCGGCTTATGGTTTGAAACTGATAGAAGAGGCATATTCTAATACCGCCGATCTCGATTCTGAAGGCCTGGCGACCTACCGGCGGGTCCGGGACCGGTTGCTGGAGCGGATTGACCTGGAGGCCGCCCCGACTTTGGAGGACTTATTACCTCGACTGGAGGAACATGAGGCTATCCTCTATCTAGAAAAATCACGCGAGCTAGGCCTGGATGAGGCCTTTCAGACTTGGCTGCCGGCCCCGGAGGAGCTGGCTTCCTACTTCCAGAAGCTTCGTGAGGTCTATGAAAGTCCGCTTGTCCTTACCGAAGATCAAAAAAACGAGCGATTGGACGCGGTAATAGCTCAGGCAGTAGCAGAACTTTTCCCTTTGGAGCAACGCCCCTTGTTAAGTCGGCGACTATTGGAAATGGCTTATTTTCTTGATTGCCTGGGAAAATCAGAGCAGGCCCGGATGGCTCAGGCTGCCGGGGAAGACCTTAAGCATCGGCGAGTAGTCTTGCAGGGGGAGAATCCCTTCCTGCGGGGTCTGGTATGGCACTCCATGTTGGCCATAGTGGAATATCTCAAGGACGTGGAAGAAGCTGTTGAACAGGAAAGAGCAGTGACCGCGCCACCTGACCCCTTGATAACAACCGTGAGGTGAAAATGGTCCATACCTTAAATATCCAGACTACGGCGCAGACCGAATTGATCGATATCACCCCTGAGGTTCAGGAAGTTGTCCGCCAAAGCGGCCTGCAGGATGGTCTCTGCCATATTTTTGTTCCCCATACCACGGCCGCTGTGACCATCAACGAAAATGCCGACCCCAGTGTGAAGGCAGATATTCTGATGATCTTAAATAAACTGATCAGTCCTCAGGAGCCCTATCGCCATCTGGAGGGTAACTCCCCGGCCCACATCAAAGCCAGTCTGGTGGGCTCTCTGGAGACTGTCTTTATCGAAGGCGGACGCCTGGGGCTGGGCACCTGGCAGGGAATATTTTTCTGTGAATTTGATGGCCCCCGCCGCCGCAAGTTTAAGATCAAGTTGGTTCAAGGGTAATATGGCCGGCAAGACCGATTTTTTTTCTGAGGTTCGCATAGGGGGAGAAATTACCCTGAAGGCCATCCGGCTGGGGGAGAAAAAACTCCAGGACCGCAATCAGCTTAAGGACTTCCTGGAGTTGGTGCATATTAAAAAAGGACTTCTGGAACCTTATAACGCTGACTATCCGTTAATCGACGGCCGGGAGCTGCTGCCCTCGTTTGAAATCAATTTTGCCGAGTATAAGTTTTTGCCCAGCTTCAGCATGGTGGTGTTCAACCGCACCCTGGACTACCAGAATGAAGTCTTCCAATTCGACCGGCTCCATAGTGTGTCCGAGATCTCCCCCCCTGAGTCCGAATCGAAGAGCAGCCGGAAACGCGCTGCCGCCCTGGAGCGCCTGGCTCGGGAGAACGTGGAAAAGATCTTTCCCCATCTCCCCCCAGAATTACGGACCCGGTTTAAACAACGGTATCTTAATCGAGATCTGACGGATCTAGCCAATTATGAACAATTGCTGGAGTTTATCTTCCACATGGATCGGGCCCATGTGATCGCCCGGGATACCCAAGGAGAATTTCGCCTGCTGGGCAGTTATGCCTCTTTTCCCTCAGATCTGGACAACGAACTCAAGACTTTGGGCCGGCGTCTGGGGAAGTTCAGATCCAAGGACAACGCCCGCTATGAGGCCAATCGCTACTTTGTCTATCACTTTCTGATGGAACTTTATGGCTTCCCCATCGCTTCTGAACGTCGTACCTCCAGCGCTCTCTTTGCCCGGAAATTAAGCCGACTTAAGGAGCAGTACCTCATCAAAGTTCTGGGTTGTTCGGATCGAGTCATCACCAGCCTCTGTGGTTTTGAACAGAAGCGCTTCCCCTTGGTCGAAAAGGTGGCCTTGGTGTCAGTACCCCGCAGCATGCAAGAAGAGCATAATGAACTAAAGAGCCGGGGATTTTACGTGGATGAGGCCCGCAGGGTCGTAATCCTCAAAGTGACTTATGCGCAACACAAATATAATAAAAATAATGTCCAGGAAGATCGGGCCTTATCAGTTCTAAAGCAGGAAGTTATGCATCCCTTCACCGGGGCCAAAGAGACTGGCTTCAATATTCTCAAAGATTCGCGCAGCTTCCTGATCGATCTGAATGACATCGTCAGGGGAGAATATAAGGGCAGTATTTCTTATAAACACTGGGGCCAGATCAATTCTACCAAAACCCATGATGATCGGCTGAAGTTCCTTTATGCCTGGCTAAGCAAAAATCAACGGCGGATTACCAGTTATAGCCAAGAATTTTTTGATGATATCAGGAAGGTACTCAACAGTTATATCCTTAATCCTGATTATCGCTACTATTTCAAAAAATACCCGGAATTACACCGGGAAGTAATCGGGAAAATCACCTATCTCAAACAGGCCCACCAGATCCACCAACTAGAAAAAATGGTTCAACGGCGTCCGCCTTATAACAAACGCTTGACGCTGGTGAAGCTATTGTCCCTGATACTGGAATACGTGGAAGAAAACCTGGATGAAATTCCCCATTATTATGATGATCTCTTTGCTAAGTTTGATAATATTTTTGACCAACTCTTCACCCATCCCTATATTAAAAGTTTAGATGATTTGGAGGCTGCTCCTGATCAACCATACCAGCGTAAGCTCTATAAGATGCTGATTAGACTTAAAAAATTAAAAGAAGACCTAGATAACGATCATCTCCGGGTCAAGCAGGCCGGGGAAACTGGCTCCTTTGCCCACTTTCTGTTACATGAATCTTTGGGTGCCCACCCCTCTCACTAAAGACGTCCATCAGCAGCTCAACTCCCGGGCCCGATGGCACTATCTTCAGGCCGGGGAAGGGCCCGACCTTATATTACTGCATGGCTTGGGAGCCTCGGTTTTCTCCTGGCGTCATAATCTGGAGCCTTTAGCCCGCATTTTTCGAGTCACGGCCTTGGACCTGAAAGGCTGTGGGGAGTCATCCGCATCGGCTGAAGACAACCTAAGTTTAGAGGCCCTGGTTCAAGATGTCCTGGATTTTATGGATGCCCTGGAGATCAAACAGGCCGCTCTGGCCGGCAATTCTTTAGGCGGCAGTGTAGCCCTGTTGCTGGCCCAGCGCCGCCCGGAACGAGTTTCGGCCCTGATACTGTTAGCCCCAGCGGTGATTACCAACCGACTGCCATGGATTGTCTATCCTTTAAAACTGCCTCTAATTGGCTGGGTCGGAGCCATGCTTCTCGGTCCCTGGATTATTCCTCTGGCCCTGCGTCTGGCCTATCATGATCATCGGTTGATCACTCCGGAAGTGATCGCCGGCTATGGCCGGCCCTTTCGGAGCCTGAAAAAACGGCTGGCGCTCCGGGCCCTGTGTCGAAGTCTCAATCCCTGGTCCCCGGCCCGGGTGATGGCCCTGCTGGCCAGCGTCCGGCAGCCGATCGCGGTGATCTGGGGGGAAGAGGATCGCATCCTGCCGCCGCAACAAGCCTATTGGCTGCAGGACCATCTCCCCCAGTCCAAACTATACTTACTTTTGGGTGTCGGTCACGCCCCGCAGGAGGAAAATCCACTCCAAGTAAACAAAATAATCATTGATTTTTTACAGCAATCGTCCTAAATGAATAATTAGGCTCCGCCAGATCGGCGAGGGCATCAATAAAAGGAGGTGGGTCTCAGCCTCTAGGCAGAAGGCGGGTAGGCCCAGAAATCGCCATGAGAAGAAATATTATTCCCTTTGAGAAGGCCCAACGTTCAGTAAAGGAGGTCATCGAGCGGTTCTATCAGGAAATGGATGAGATTGAGGAGATCGTCGTGATTGCCAAAGATCGCGACGGAGAATGGATTTTTGCCAACTCGGAACTGGAAAATGAATTGGAATGGATCGGCAGCTTATATAAATTTATCCATAAGGGTATCCTGGAGGACAGCGATGAGCTTTACTTTTAGATAAGGTTTTAAAAAAATTTGAAGTATGATCCCAAAAACAAGGGGAGAGATGCTGATCTCTCCCCTTGAGTTTTTAATGCTAAATTGCAATCAAAGGGATATTTCTGTAGGGGCTTGGTTTATCAAGCCCTTTCGGACGTAATAAATTGCGCCCCTACAGTCAAGGGAAAATAGTTTTTTGAAAGCAACTTGTATTAGAGACGGTACCGTTCCTCCACGATGCGCTCCACTTCTTCTTCAGTGGGCATGGTATCCCGGTACCCGGCCATGTACTGGTTACGGAGCCAGCGGAACAGGCTGACCGTTTCATTGATCCGCACGATCTCCGGAATCACCCCGCTTTCCACCGTCCTGATATGTTGATTGTATTGTCCCAGCATACTGACCACATCATAGAACGTCGCGGCTTCCCGCTTGATCCCACGCTTAAAGGATTTACCCTCGCTGGGATAGATCGCCTCGGGTTCGGGGTTGGCGGAAATATCCACTTTTTGAAACGGTCGGCGCACCGCCACCTGCCATTTGCGGGACTCCACCATCATCCGAGAAATCAGCGGCCCAGCCCAATCATGGCTCTGATGACCCTGCGGGCAGAAAGAGAAAAACTCCACCATGGAGGGGCCGTTATAGGCGATGGCCTCTTTCAGGATCTTGATGGCATAAAGCGGATTGTCAATGGTTAATTTAGCAGCATAGACATGGGAAATGGCCATCGCCTGGCTGATGATCCGCCGGTGCAGGGTGGTCTTCCCAGGATACTTCCGGCCAATGGGTGAGGTCGAACGGGAACTGCCGTACCGGGTGGCCCCGGATTTTTGCATCCCGGTGTTCATGTAGCCTTCGTTGTTATAAATAATCCAGGTGATGTCATAATTTTCACCCAGGGCATGATTGAAGGGACCATTGCCAATATCATAAATGGCCCCATCGCCTGCCAAGACAATGATTTTGGTCAAAACATCATTGAAGCGATTGTTATAAGCCTGATCCAGGCTGAATTTCGCCCCCAGCGCGGCGGCTGAGGCAGTGCCAAAGCCATAGTGACCGCCCTGGTAAATCCTGGTATTATAGGGATTAACCAGTTCCGACACCTGGTTGCAACCGGTGGCATTGATGGTGTAAATGGTAAAGCCGTAATCCAGCATGTGTTCAATCTCATGCTTGGTTTTTTCCGACAGAATTTTCAAGCCCTGGTAAAAAGTGGCAATGCCCTCGGGGTGGTTGCGTAGGGATTCAGCGGCATAGAAGGTTAGCAAGTTAATGACCCCCTCGCTACAGCCCGGACACAGGGTATGGCGGCCCGGATAGAGCTTGGAAAAGACAAACAACACCTGGTGCATGGTGGCCATCTGATCCACATAGGGCGCTACTTCGTAAGTCTGGTCAAATTCCCGATAGAGTGGGGGCAGGAAATCGGCGTCGGTCAGTTTGATTTTATCCACCATGTGCAAGGCATCGCTTGGACAGACCTGGGCGCAGATCCCGCACCCTTTGCAAGCACCGGCATCGACGTCGATATTTAGGGCAAAGCGCTCCCAGGGGATGCCTTTCGGGGGCTTGTTAAAGATCTTGAAGTAACGCCTGGCCTCATCCGGGATGGGGCGCGCCGTGATGGTGGAATATAGTGCGGCATCCGGGCACGAGGCAGTACATCGGCCACAAGCGATGCACTTCGAGGGGTCATAAACCGGCAACTGGGTGCCAATGAAATTCATATCCCGATAGCGGCTGGTGGCTGCCGGGACTACCGGCAGAAATCGGTTCCAGGGCACTTGCTTGCCCTGCGAGATGGGCGCCACCATTTCTTGGTAAAAAGTTCCCTGATAATCATCGATAAGATTCACTGGCTTGATAGTGCCCAGTTCGTCTTTATCACTAGGAGTCAGTAAAAGACCGGCGGCACCAGGCCCTTGGCCAAAATCTTCCGGCTGCGGGGCGATATATTGATCGCGTTCGATGTTTAAGGCTTTGGCCACACTCCGCTCATCGGTTCCGGAACCATCCCCGCCAAATTCCGCCCCATACCTGAGTAGAGTCAGGTTGGCCTCAATAATCTCCTGGCCTTTTTTCCCCGCCAGCTTTTTCTCCAAGATCTTTTTAAACCGGAGTTCGAACTCTTCCTCGGGAAGAATTCCCACTTCTTTATTAATTAATCCCAAGATGGGGGAGCCCGGCAGGTTCCGGTTAATGTGTTTTAAGGCCACCCAGGTAGCGTCAATGGGTACCAGCTTAATTTTGCGATATTTGATCAGGCTCTGCACCTGTTCCGGGAAAGAGGCCAGAAGCTCCTCGCGGCTTCTCAGACTGTTGATGACCAATAGGCCGTTTTCTTTCAAACCGCCGACATATTCGCGCAGAATTTCATCCGACAAAAATTTTTCGTTGAAAAAGGCCAGGACATCGCGCTCGGTAAGCTCAGAGCTGTTGCGGATGGGGCGGGGACTGATGCGCAGATTCATAAAGACCGGTGCCCCCTTCCGAGCAGCGCCGTAACGCGCTCCGGATTGGATATAGTTGTGGCCGTTGGTACTGGCTTCCACATAGATAAGCCCCGCTGATTCCAGGGCGGTTTTAACCCCTTCAGCCCCCACCCCGATAAAAGTCATCCCCAGTTCCCGCTCCGGATAAGCCGGTAACGGCGCCGGTCTGAGGGTGTAGGGGCCTTCGATGCCCACATAAAAATCCCGCAGAAAACCGGGCTTCTTATCCAAGCAGGCTTTCATGTTCTCAATTACCGCGGCCACATCGTACTTATTAAAGTCCTTGCTCCCCAAACCATAGACCCCGTGGAGGAGGGTAGGCATAAAGTCGCGACCATAGATTTTGTGCTCTTCTCGCCCCTCCCGGGCGGCCCGGTGGGAAATCTGTAAAGCCGCCTGAATATCTCCCAGGAGCAACTGATTATGAGTCTTGGCGGAGCGCTCCAGCACCGAAATCACCTTGGCCTGCCGAATCCCGTAAGCCAGTTCTTCAAAGCAGGGGGGGGTAAACAACACCGGCCGCACCATACCGATTTTTAAGCCGGTGGCATCACGATAATAATCCACCACATCCTTGACCACGCCAGCCCCGGAGCCCATGATGACAATGACCAGATCGGCATCTTCGGTGCGATAATTCTCCACCACCTTGAGGTTGGTACCCAAGATCTGGTTCATGACGTTCATGGCCGCAATAACTCCTCGGCGGAAATAGCGATAGGCGTAATCCTGGGCCACCTGCCCCTCCATGGTTAGGTCCGAGTCCGTAAAGGTGCCGGTGAGTGTCCGATTCTTAAAGTCAGGCTGATATAAGCGATTGGGAAAGCCAACAAAATCCTTAAGAAAATCATCGGATAATATTTTAATATTTTCCAGGGCGTGGCTCTTGATAAAACCATCGGCAACGACCATGCAGGGTAACATTACCTGGCGAAGTTCCGCCACTTTAAAGGCGATGGGCAGCAGTTCGTGCAGCTCTTGATTATCTCCGGAAACCAATTGGGCCCACCCGGCATTGCGTACCGCATAAAAATCAGTGTGACCACAATGAATGCTCAAGGAACCTTTATTGACTTCCCGAGCCATGACGGTCATGACCACCGGCAGCCGCTTACCGGCCACCGAGAACAGGTTTTTGGTTTTGAGCAACAAGCCCTGAGAGGAAGTGTTATCGACGTAGCGCCCCCCCTGCACGGCCATGGCTTCGACCGCGGCGATGGCCGAAAGTTCATCACTGGGCTGAAAATACATCAATTCGTTACCGAATAAGTTTTGCTGGCCATCAGCCGCAGCTTTGGCAAAATTTTCGGCAATCGGGGTAGAGGGAGTGATCGGATAGCCGCACAGCCCATCTACCAATCGAGTCAGGATAGAGAGTGCCGCTTGATTGCCGTCCATCAGGCCTTCCCGGCGTTGCCGCATGGCCCCTAATTTCTCTGCCGGGATCGAGGCCAGATCAAAACTAAACAGCTTTTTGCCATCAAATCTATCCCACTCCGCCGCCCAGTCGAATTGGATTCTTCTACCTCTTTTTTCCTTAAGTTGGTGATAAGGCAGATGCTTTTGGAGTTGATCTATCTCAATTCTTAAACTCATTATCCAAATCTCCTCAAGTATTTAATTTCTATATAAGCGATTAATCATAATTAGGGCTTTCCTGATTTAAGGGGGAACCGGAAGCTTTCCAGCCCAAGGTATGCAAAAATCCCTGAGCCAGCCATCGCCCTTAGCTATCTAAGAAATTTGGCTTTCTAACTAGTGGTCATAAGCAAACTCACCGGAAATCAGCTATATGCACTTAATTTTATAAATATAACTCAATCATAATTGATTGAATAGATGTTTAATTATCTTATATATGGCATTTTGTCAATCCACCCGGAGGGCTGCCAGAGATCAAAGAGCAGCGACATTTAAGGAAACTTATTTTTTAGGGTATTTAAGAACCATTCAGAGAAACTAAAAAATATTTGTTTTTTTATTGATGACCAGAGCAAAGCTCGGTATCCTGATGTCAATTTAAGGTCGACAACCGACCCCTTTCTATTATTTTAGTTAAGGAACCTTTAGGCAAAAAGACAGGCTTAGGCAATGTTAAAGTCCTCTGTCACACCAACCCCTCCAGACGGACTGTTGATCGAGCTGGTCACCCCCTTAACCGCCACCGGCGATTTGGACGCCGAAGGGCTGAGCCGACTGGTAGAGCGTGTAGCGCCGTACGCGGCGGGGATTGTTGCCGCATCCCCGGGCCTCGGGGAAGCCCTGGGACTCCCCGACTCGGTGCGCCGAGAGTTATTTTCCGGTCTCTTAAAGCAATGGCCCGGCCCCGGTCCCCTGTTTTTCGGCGTCACGGCAGATACCCAGGAACAGACTGGTGATCTGATCCAGCGCTTTGAGGCTGAATGCCGGAGCCGACATTACGATTACCAGATCCATTGGCTGGACCTGCCCCTATGGTACCACAGCAATCGCGGCCTCCCCCAATATTACCGGCAACTTTTGGGGACATTGAGACACCCGCTTATACTACTTAACCAGCCGGAAATAATCCGGGAGCGGACGCGACCCTGGAAGCATCATAATCTACGCA
Source organism: Deltaproteobacteria bacterium (assembly GCA_019309545.1). Lineage (NCBI taxonomy): Bacteria > Pseudomonadati > Myxococcota > Myxococcia > Deltaproteobacteria bacterium. The sequence goes on along the minus strand of JAFDGA010000037.1, from coordinate 1,873 downwards.
CCGCGGTAGTTAAAAAGCTAACCGACTTGCCGGAGATCAGGGGAATGATCTTTCGGGGCAAAATGGAGCGTTTTCTGAATTATCACCGCGCCGCCGGCGGCCGCCCGGATTTCGCCATCTATGAGGGCGATGAATCCCGCTTCCTGACCCGCCCCGGTGCCTGGGGGATAATATCCCCCGGTGCCCAGCTTTTCCCCTCTGCCTGGCAGGCCGTCACCCAAGCCTGCCTGCATCCCGAGAAGGTAGCTGATTTAAAGCTTCCCCAGGCCAAGTTATGGCAGCTCAGCCAGCAATTGCTGGAGCTGGCGCAGTGTTATCTGCATCAGCCCGCCGCCCTGCTGAAAACCGCCTTACAGGCTTTAGGGGTCATTAAGCATGATACAACTTGCCCGGCCACGGTTCCGGCCGCACCCGGGTTAAAGAAAAAGTTATTGGACTTCCTGACTCGCATGGAGGTGCTGCGGTGATTGCCGATCGTCCCGAAAACTCAAACAATCATCCCAAATACCATTTAACCACCAGATTGGCCTGCCTGGTTGCCCTTGGACTGATGCTTTTAGGTCTGGCCAAGGCCGGGTGGGCCCAGGGGTCCGACTTGCCCGCCGAGGTCCTCCAAGGTCAAAAACTCTTTCAACGTCTGGGATGTCGCTCCTGCCATGCTCTAAATAATCAAGGCGGCGGTACTGGTCCGCCCCTGGATGGAATTGGCCAACGTCTATCATATGCAGATCTGGAGCAACAAGTGACCGAACCGAGCCACCGCCATCCTCGGTCCGGGATGCCCAGCTTCGCCTTTTTGAGGCCCGCCGAGCTGTCCGCGCTAATAAATTATCTGCAAACTCTTAAGTAGCAAAATTACCGTGCCGATCTGGTCACCCAGCTAGGGTTTGGCGGCCGGAGGGGCGGTTCCGAGGGGAGAAATTCCCCTCTTTGTTGGGAAAAAATCCCCGTTGGCGGCATTGCCGATGAGGCGCGTGCCAAATTTAATTAGCGATAAATTACACAAGCTATCGTTTTAATGAAAGGTTTTAAATTCAAAGTACTTAATCACAAAATAAGCAAGTGGCAACAGATTTGCACGACAATAATTTAATGAATTAGGGGATCGGTATGAAAGGAGGTGAGAGTTTAGAGGCCAACAGCACTCCCGCGTTTAAATTAAACGGGGGTGTTCTGTGTGTAAGGTATTGCCAATAATTGGGTTGGAGTATTTGAGGATTAAGGGCAATAACGCTGCTGTCGGGCTGACACCCTTGATCTGATGCATCCTGACATCAGGCCCTGGCCGGTCACCCCGCCGCCGCCGCGCGAAGAGGTAGATAAAGTCTACGCCCGGCGGAAAGCGACGGACTTCGGCAACTGGTGTGAGGATAACCTCAGATATGAACTGGCATTTGGGAAACCCGAGGCCCTGCAGGGCATGAAATTCCTGTGCGTCGGCATGTGGCGCTTGGGCAATATGTTCTGTGGCGGCTTGCTCTGTGAGGCCGGGGCCGAGGTCATTAAAATCGAGCCGCCCGGGGGCGACCCGCTGCGGCAATTAACCCCGTTTGGTCGGGAAGAATACATGCTCGAATCCAAGGTCACCGGGGAAAAATGCGGCCTCGACTTCCTGCACGAGATGCGGGGGCAGAAATCGGTTACCCTGAACCTGGAGACCGAAGAGGGCCGGGATATTTTCCGGTCCATGTGCAGCCAGGTGGACGGGGTCATCGATGAAATGCCGCCGGGCTATATGGACGGCCTGGGCATCGGCTACCGGCACATCTCCAAATTGTATCCCGGATTGGTATGGTGCAACATCGCGGTCCGGGGCACCTGGGGACCCTACAAAGATAAAATGTCTAAATTCGGACAATGGACCCTGGAACCC
>JAFDGA010000036.1 GCA_019309545.1 Deltaproteobacteria bacterium | reverse complement strand
GAGGTGCCCCCGCCCCATCACCAAAATCTGCAAGACCCCATATTGTAGTGACGACAAAAAAAGTTAATAGTCTAATATCATTAATAATTATTCTCTTGACTGATAATCTCCGGATTCACCTCTTCTACTTGCTTTTTTAGGGACTCTCGTTCCTCATAAAGTTTAATCGACTGACCCATTTGACTCCCGAGAATTGAAGGGGTTTCAAAGCTCTCGTCAGCAATCCTGTCCAACGGAATTAGATCTGTGCTGTGACCAATGGAACCCTTTCGTTATCGGCTTCAAAAATGCTAAAATCGAATTATGGGATGCCCTGAAATGCCCCTGGGGCATCCCAACATATTAAACCGACACCAAGCATAACCAAATGTCAATTTTAGTGGATTTCAGGACAGGATTGGATTATAATAATAACAATTTTCCACTAGTTAAACCTTTTCAAATAATACCTTTAAGCCTGAGAGTTAATGAGCAGTGACGGGAGACGGGTTTTTTCCCTGATTTTAGCTGGTCCATGTTAGATTATAGAAATAAATAATAATTTCGAGGAAAAAATAGGTAGCTTCGCCGAAAAGCAATAATCAGAAGCTGAGAGCCACACGAAGGCAGGCATGCCTTACGGAGATCTTAACTGGATTGCTGGATTCATTTGGAATATTGCCGATGATGTGCTGCGCGATATTTATGTCCGGGGCAAGTATCGTGATGTCATTCTGCCCATGACGGTTATCCGCCGGCTGGATGCCGTGCTGGAAAAAACTAAGGAAGCCGTCCTCAAGTTCAATAAGCAGCTCGATGAAGCAGGCATTGCCACCAAAAAAGATGCCCTGTGCCATGAAGCCGGAAATGCTTTTTACAACATCTCGCCGTTCACCCTTAAAGATCTCCGGGCCCGGGCCAAGCAGCACCAACTGAAAGCCGACTTCGAGGCCTATCTGGATGGCTTTTCGCCCAATGTCCAGGAGATTTTGGATAAGTTCAAGTTCCGTAACCAGATATCGACGCTGGTCGAAACTGATATCCTGGGCAGCCTGATCGAGAAATTTACCACCAATGATATCAACCTCAGCCCCGAACCGGTATATGACCAGGACGGTAAGGTGCGCCTGCCCGGCCTGGACAATCATGGCATGGGTACTATCTTTGAGGAGCTGATCCGTCGGTTCAACGAAGAAAATAACGAAGAAGCCGGGGAGCATTTCACCCCTCGGGATGTAGTACGGCTCATGGCTAACCTGATCCTCCGGCCGGTCGCCGACCAGATCTGCGATGCCACTTACCGGGTTTACGATGGGGCCTGCGGCACCGGCGGCATGCTCACTGTGGCTGAAGAAATTCTTTATCAACTAGCCCGGGAGCATGGCAAAGAAGTTTCCATCCATTTATTCGGCCAAGAGATTAACCCCGAGACCTATGCCATTTGCAAGGCCGATCTTTTGCTCAAAGGTGAAGGCCAGGCCGCTGAAAATATTAAGTTTGGCTCTACCCTGTCCTCCGATGCCTTTCCGGCCCTGGAGTTCGATTTCATGCTATCCAATCCGCCGTATGGCAAGAGCTGGAAGACCGACCTGGAGCGCCTCGGCGGTAAGAAAGACCTGGCTGACCCCCGCTTTATCGTCCAACACCGAGGGGAGGAACTTCCTTTGATCACCCGATCCAGTGACGGCCAGCTGATGTTTCTGGTAAACAAGCTCACCAAGATGAATAACCAGACGCCGTTGGGCAGCCGTATCGCCGAAGTCCACAATGGCTCATCGCTGTTTACCGGCGACGCTGGCCAGGGCGAGAGCAATATCCGGCGCTGGATTATCGAAAACGACTGGCTGGAGGCCATCATCGCCCTGCCGCTGAACATGTTTTACAACACCGGCATTGCCACCTATATCTGGGTGATCTCCAACCGCAAGCTGGAGCACCGCCGGGGCCGGGTCCAGCTCATCGACGCCACCGGCATCTATCAGTCGCTGCGCAAGAATCTGGGCCGAAAGAATTGTGAGTTGTCGGCGGCGCACATAAAGCAGATCACCGACATGTTTATGGCCTTCGAGGAGACCGAGCAATCAAAGATTTTCCCCAATGAGGCTTTCGGTTAATGGAAGATTATCGTTGAACGCCCGCTGCGCCTGGCCGCCGACTTGAGCGCCCAAAAACTGGAGCGCTTCGACCAAGCCTGTCAAACCGCCAAAGAGGAGCCGCTGGCCAACCTGATGCGGCGGGTGGCCCAACGTCTCGGGCCGGGGCCGCATCTGGATTTCAATGTGGTGATGGCGGCCGTGGAAGATGATGCCGACTGGCACGGCGTCAAGCTAACCACCAACCGCGTAAAGCTGCTGAGGTCGGAACTTACCCAGACCGAGACCGCGGCAGCCCCGGTCATTAGGAAGGTTCATAAGCCTGGCAAGGTGGAACCGGACCCACTTCACGGTTTTTATCAGGTGGAGATCGACGGCAAGGCGAGAGTGGTGGAGTACGAGCCCGACACCGGCTTGAGGGACACCGAGCAGGTGCCGTTACTGGAATCAGGGGGGATCGAGGCCTTCTTTCGCCGTGAGGTTTTGCCCCATGTGCCGGACGCATGGATCGACCCCGCCAAGACTCAGATCGGTTATGAGATTTCCTTTACCCGGCACTTCTATAAGCCGCAGCCGCTCAGGACCCTGGACGAGATCCGGGCCGACCTGCTGGCCCTGAAGGCGGAAAGCGAGGGGCTGTTGGAGCAGATCTTGGGAGAGGCAACGGCGTGATTGCGGACCTGCGCCCTTATCCGGAATATAAAGATTCTGGTGTGCCGTGGCTGGGGAGGGTGCCAACACACTGGGATATGGTACGAACAAAGAACCTTTTCCATGAACGTAATGTTCGAGGTTACCCTGATGAGCCATTGCTTGCAGCTACTCAGACCAAAGGAGTTGTTCGCAAAGAAGAATACGAGAACCGAACAGTTCTGGCAATTAAGGACTTACAAAACCTGAAATTAGTGCTTGTAGGCGATTTCGTTATTAGTCTCCGTTCATTTCAAGGTGGAATTGAATATGCCCGGCATCAAGGTATCATAAGCCCTGCCTATACAGTACTTTATCCAGCCAAGAAGGAGAACCACGGATATTTCGCAATTCTATTTAAGTCACGTTTCTTTATTGAGGGTTTAAAACTTTATGTAACGGGCATACGCCAGGGGCAGAATATCGACTACGTTAAGTTAAGCCGGTCACTGATACCTTTCCCACCGCCAAGAGAGCAGAAAGCAATTGAAACGTTCGTGCTTGATTTCGATCAGCGTTGTAGGCGCTTAATGCGCAACCGGCGGCGGCTTATCGAGGTGTTGAACGAGCAGAAGCAGGCCATCATCAACCAAGCCGTGACCCGGGGCCTGGACCCTAATGTGCCCCTCAAGCCCTCGGGCATTGATTGGCTGGGCGATATTCCGGAGCATTGGGAGGTTAGGCGATTGCGGCATATGGCTTCAGTACGTCTCAGCAGTGTTGATAAGTTAATCGCAAAGGGAGAAAGGCCTGTGCGATTATGTAACTATGTAGATGTTTACCATAATAATTTCATCACTGAAAATATTGATTTCATGCAGGGAACCGCGTCTGATCCTGAAATCGAGGCATTTAAGCTTCGTAAGGGAGACGTCCTGATTACGAAGGACTCTGAAGAATGGCAAGATATCGCTGTTTCTGCATATGTACCGGAAAGCCTCCAAGATGTAGTCTGTGGCTATCACCTGGCAGTTATTCGCCCAAGGGAGGAAGTGATCAATGGAGAGTATTTGGCCCGAGCATTCTCTGCTGAATCGATCGCAGTCCAATTTCGTCTAGCGGCTAAAGGCGTAACCCGATATGGCCTTACACAAGAAGCAATAAAGGGGGCATTTTTCCTTGTTCCACCTCTTAAAGAGCAACTGGAGATAGTAATTTCCATTCGTGACCAGTGTAATCAAATTCAGGCTGCCGTCTTAAAGGCCCAGCGCGAAATCGACCTGATCCGTGAGTACCGCACCCGCCTCATTGCCGATGTGGTAACCGGCAAGCTGGACGTGAGAGGATGGCAGGGGGAAGCACCAAGGTTGGAAGAGGAGGAATCGGAGTTGCTGGAACTCGGTGAAGAGGAAGAGTTGGAATTGGACACTGATGAGGCGGGGGAGATGGCAGCAGCGGAATTGAGAGAATGAGGCATCATCACTAGTTTATTGATTTGTTCGTTTTCTCCTATAGTTGACAGAGGTTAGAACCAATGCGACAATGATTGACAGAATCTCTTTGAGCGATCTAAGGATCGCTTAAGGAATATAATAATGCCTGAGGAAGTCACTGATGTCGATGTCTGTAGAACAGTTGCTGCAAGAAAAGCGGGAGGAGATTCTCAGGATCGCTAGTCGACACGGGGTTCGGAGCGTCCGGGTGTTCGGCTCCGCGGCCCGGGGGGAGGCCGGGGAGGGCAGCGACTTGGACCTGCTCATCGAGGCTGGTCCCCACCGGACCCCCTGGTTTCCCGGAGGTCTGATCGCCGATCTAGAGAGTCTTCTGGGTTGCCGGGTGGATGTGGTCACGGAAAAAGCGCTGCATTGGTATATCCGCGACCGGGTGTTGCAAGAGGCCAGGCCGTTATGAAAGATGACGCCTTTTATGTCATCAAGGTAATCGAAGAGATCGACCGTATTGAAAAATTCACTGCCACGGGCAAAGAGGCGTTTTTCTCCTCCGACTTGATCCAATATGCCGTGCTGCGGAGTCTCCAAAACTTAGGGGAATCCATTAAACACATATCAGATGGCGCCAAAGCAACCTTCCCGGAAGTAGCCTGGAAGGGTATCATCGCGCTGCGCAATGTCCTGGTGCACGATTATCTGGACATTGATTTGGAGGAAATTTGGAACATCGTGCAATTGGATGTGCCAGAGCTCAAAGGCCAGATGGACATGCTGCGGCAAAAATTAACCGGTTAAAATCGGTGCCAAACCGTAAACTCGTTTATGCTTAGCTACCCGGACAGATGTCCATGGCCGCCATCAACAGGTCGCCGGGCACGATACTCCTAAATCCTGGGACAATAATGAAAAACAGCTATTAACCAACTTGAGCATCTTAAAAACATTGTCCGGCTTATTCCGCACCGCTATGGGATCAAACGGGCGGGTTTTTTTGGCTCCTGGCCCCGGGGGGAAATGACCGGAACCAGCGATATTGATATCCTGGTGGAGACCGGAAAGACCATAAGTCTGTTTGAATTTATCCGTTTGAAGCATGAGCTGGAAGATGCCTTGGGACGCAAGGTCGATCTAGTGTAATACAAAACCATTAAACTCCGGCTGCAACCGATCATCTTACAGGAAGAGCTGGCCATCTTATGAAGAAAAGAGCTCTCGGCGTCTAGCTGAGAGATTGAGCAGATAATTAAGGAATTGAAATAATAATCAAACATTGAACAAAACTGCGTTTTGACAATCAGTGACCGGGTCCGGCCAGCAGCCCGACCTTGATGAATTAAGAAAGCCTAATGACTGTCACTGACACCACCGAAGCCGGTCTAGAGGCCCTCATCGTCCATTCCTTGGTGCATGAGGCCGGTTACCAGCCGGGTCGCAACGAGGACTATGACCGCGATCATGCGGTGGACCTGGCCAAGCTTAAGTCCTTCCTGGAGGCCACCCAGCCCAAGGCGGCGGCTGCGCTAGATTTAGCCCAAGAGAGTCCCAAACGCAACCAATTCCTGCACCGGTTGCAGGGCGAGATCGCCAAACGCGGCGTCATCGACGTGCTGCGCCGCGGGATCAAGCATGGGCCATTGAGCCTGGACCTGTTCTACGGCACCCCTACCCCCGGCAATGTCAAGGCCGAACAACGGTTTGCCGCCAATATCTTCAGTATCACCCGGCAACTGCGCTACAGTAAGGACGAGACCCAACTGTCTCTGGACCTCTGCCTCTTTATCAACGGCCTGCCAGTGGCCACCTTTGAGCTAAAGAACCGCTTGACCAAACAGACCGTGGCCGACGCAGTGCAACAATATCAGCGTGACCGGGAACCCAAGGAACTGCTGTTTCAGTTCGGCCGCGGTATGGTGCATTTTGCGGTGGATGACCAGGAAGTGCGGATGTGCACCCACCTGAAGGGCAAGGATTCATGGTTTTTGCCTTTTAATCAGGGCTGGCAGGACGGGGCCGGCAACCCGCCCAATGAGAGCGGCATCAAGACGGATTACCTCTGGAAGCGGATTCTGACCAAGACCGGACTGACGGACATCATCGAGAACTATGCCCAGATCGTGGAGGAGAGGGACGACAAAGGGCGGAAGAAGTTGAAGCAGATTTTCCCCCGTTACCATCAGCTCGACGTGGTGCGGAAGCTCCTGGCCGACGCGCAGGTTAGCGGCGTGGGCAAACGGTATATGATCCAGCACTCGGCCGGCAGCGGCAAGAGCAACTCCATCGCCTGGCTGGCACACCAGCTTATCGGCCTGAAGGACGGCGGCCAGCCGCAATTTGACTCCATAATTGTGGTTACCGACCGGCGGGTGTTGGACAAGCAGATCAAGGATACGATTAAGCAGTTTGCCCAGGTGTCGGCCACGGTGGGCCATGCCGAAAGAAGCGGCGACCTGCGGCGCTTCCTCCAGAGTGGCAAGAAGATCATTATCTCGACCATCCAGAAGTTTCCATTCATTTTAGACGAGATCGGCGATGAGCACCGGGGCCGGAAATTTGCCATTATCATTGATGAGGCCCACTCCAGCCAAGGCGGGCGGACCGCTGCCAAGATGAGTATGGTGCTGTCCGAACATGGCGGCGAACAGGAGGAGGAAGACTACGAGGACAGAATCAACCGGATCATGGAGGCCCGGAAGATGCTGCCCAACGCCAGTTACTTCGCCTTCACCGCCACTCCCAAAAACAAGACCCTGGAAATTTTTGGTGAGCCGGTGCCCGAAGGGGATAAGGTCAGGCATCGGCCTTTTCACAGCTACACCATGAAGCAGGCCATTCAGGAGGGCTTCATCCTGGATGTGCTGGCCAGCTATACACCGGTGGACAGCTATTACCGCTTGATGAAGACGGTAGAGGACGATCCCGAATTCGATACCAAAAAGGCCCAGAAAAAACTGCGGCGCTACGTGGAGTCGCATGAACATGCGATCCGGCAGAAAGCCGAGATCATGATCGACCACTTCCATGACATGGTAATAGGGAGAAGAAAAATCGGTGGCCAGGCGAGGGCCATGGTGGTCACCAGCGGCATTGAGCGGGCGATCCAATATTACCATGCCTTTAAGGCTTACTTAAAAGAGCGCAAAAGCCCCTATGAGGCCATTGTGGCCTTTTCCGGCGAGCATGACTACGGAGGTCAGAAAGTTACCGAGGCATCATTAAATGGATTCCCCAGCGGTCAGATCGAAAAAAAGTTCCAGCAAGACCCCTACCGCTTTTTAATTGTGGCGGAAAAGTTCCAGACCGGCTACGATGAGCCGCTGTTGCACACTATGTACGTGGATAAGCAGCTGGCCGGTATTAAGGCAGTGCAGACTTTATCACGGTTGAACCGGGCGCGCCCCCAAAAAACCGATACCTTTGTGCTCGACTTCTTGAATGATGTGGACACCATCACCAAGGCCTTTGCCGACTATTACCGCACCACGATACTAAGCGAGGAGACCGACCCGAACAAACTGCATGACTTGAAGGCGACGCTTGATGGCTACCAGGTCTATGCCTGGTCCCAGGTAGAGCAACTGGTTGAGCTATTCCTCGGGGGCGCAGACCGGGAGAAGCTGGACCCAATTCTTGACGCCTGCGTGGCCGTGTATAACAGTGACCTCGACGAGGACGGCCAAGTCGACTTTAAAGGAAAAGCCAAAGCCTTCGTGCGGACTTATCAGTTCCTGGCCTCGATCCTGCCCTATTCGAATGCCGAATGGGAGAAGTTATCGATATTCTTAAACTTCCTCATCCCGAAATTGCCAGCCCCGAAGGAGGATGACCTGTCCAAAGGCATCCTCGAAACCATAGATATGGACAGCTACCGCGTCGAAGTCAAGGAATCATTGAAAATCGCCTTGCCCGATGAAGACGCCGAGATCGGACCGGTGCCGGCCAGCGGCGGTGGCAGGAAACCCGAACCCAAACTTGACAAACTGAGCAACATTATCAAGGCGTTCAACGACCAGTTTGGCAACATTGACTGGAAGGACAAGGACCGGATTGGGCAGGTTATTTCTGAGGAAATCCCGGCGCTGGTGGCAGCCGATAGAGCTTACCAAAATGCCATGAAAAACTCCGACAAAGCCGCAGCCCGGCTGGAACACGACCGAGCGCTGCAGAAGGTAATCATCGGCATGCTGTCGGACCACACCGAGCTGTTCAAGCAGTTCAGCGATAACCCCGGGTTCAAAAAGTGGCTGTCAGATACTAACTTCGCGATCACCTATGAGGAAACCGGAATTTAGCATTATAGCTCAGGTAAAGAAACGCAATAATAATATTACTGAATAGTTATGGCCGTCCCTTCCGGAAGGCCAAGCCTTAGACTATGAACTTTAGGCGTCTGTCTGAACCACACGTAGGTAATATTAACTGTACAGCTTGTTTTCGCTAAAACCATTGCAAGTGGTACGGTAGGGGGGCGAAGGGCGGCCTGATAGGATTTAGTTGAATCGGTGGAGAACTAGCATGGCAAAATTAATCTCTCTTGGTGAGGCGGTCACGCGCGGCGAAAAGAAAACCTTAGAATATCTTCAAAAGAAATTGCCGGTGGACTGGGTGATATTTGGCAATGTCCAGGTAACCACCGGGGAACTTACTAGAGAGATCGACGCTATTATCGTTGGCGACCGCTGTGTCTGGGCAGTGGATGAAAAAGGGTTTACTGGTCCCATCACCGGCGACGAGCACACATGGATTTTTGAAAACGGCACCGCCCGGGAACGGGTCCTAAACAATATTCTACATGCCGCTAAGATGCTCAAGGGCAAACTGGCCACCATGGATTCCAGATTGTCGGCCATTTGGGTGGAGGGCGTCGTTATCCTATCAGCGCCTGATGTTCAATTGCGGGTGAATGATTCACGGATTTCAGCCCATGTCTGCCAGTTGGCCGATGTTGATAGTTTTTTTGGCCAAGTCTCATGTCAAGGCAAAAAACTATCACCCCACGAAAGAGAGCTAATCGAAGGGCTTATCGCTGGGGAAAAAGTAGTGGCCCGTATCAAACAGCGACTTCAAAGGATCAGTCATTATCGTCTTCTGGAAAAACTTGCGGCTGGCCCGGTGGTGCAGTCCTATCGGGCCGAAAGGGAGAAATTCGGGGAAGAAGTCCTTCTGAAACTTTATGATTTTTCTTACCTACCTGAGCCCCATTCCAGAGAGGAATGGCAAAAACGGGCTGAGCGGGAATGTAGGACCTTATCAAAATTGCGCAATATTCCGGGGGTGGTCAGGGTAGTAGAGAGCTTCCAGGAAGTTTCCGGATATGGGGGAGACCTTTATTTCTTTGCATTGGATTTACCTTCAGGACCTTCCTTGGCCTCAAGGTTGGCAGAAGTGGAATGGTCTGCGGAAAACCGCCTGGCGGCAGCCAAGCGTCTATGCGAGATCGTGAAAAGCTTCCATGATGCCAAAGTAATTCATCGGCAACTTACCCCGGCAAACATATATTTTTATCAAACGGATTACGACTTCGTTGTCACTGGCTTTGAGTTGTCTAAGCTTCCCACCTCCTCGCTCCACCCTCTTGATGACCTTCCCCAATCGCCTTACCAAGCTCCAGAAGTCACGGAATCCTTACACAACGCCAGCGAGGCCTCAGATGTTTACTCCTTAGGGGTGATTTTATTTGAGATATTTTCTGGCGCTAAACCTTTTGGGAACCGCCCTCGTCAACCTCAAGACCCCGAGCCGGAATTGCACTTTTGGGGAGACTTGTCTGATCTGGTCAAATTAGATGATCTCCAAGCCTTGATTCAGTTGATGGTAGCTTACGATTCTAAAGAGCGCCTAAAAAACTTGTCCGAAGCGCTGGACCTCTTGGAGGAATTGCTCCAACATAAACCGATCTCTTTGCCCAGACCTAAGCCAAGCCTGCATCCCTTACCTCAAGGAGCCCAGATAGGAGACTATATCATCTTAGGCTATTTGGGCACCGGTGGCTGTTTTCATGCCTACCGCGTGGCTAGGCATGAGGAGGATTCCCAAGAATATGTGGCTAAGGTGTTGCGCTATCCGGAACTGTTGGAATCGGCCAGGTGGGCCTTTAATGCATTGAGTGTTCTGGATCATCCCAATATCATCAGGGCCTTTGATGTCAGGACCGCGCCTGAGTCCTCTTACCATCTCCTGGAGAAATATGTTCCTGGCAAATCTTGCCGGGATATTATCGCTCAGGGAAGGACCTCCGCTCCCCAGGTTGCCAAATGGGCTATGGCTCTGGCCAATGCCTTGGCCTATATGGAAACTCGCAATCCTGCGGTTTACCATGGGGACATTAGTCCGACCAATATCATCATCGATAAGGATCAGCCGTATTTGATTGATTTCGGCCTAGCGTATTTGGGAGGAACCGGCCCTTTAGGGGGAATTGTCGGCACCGCGCCGTATCGCCCGCCGGAACGCGATCTCCCTAATGTTGATTGGCCCCCCAGTGGCGATGTTTATTCCCTGGGGTTGGTCCTTTGTGCACTGCTCTTTGGCGAACTGCCCTACGATTGTGAGGGAGGGGTTTGGAATAAGCAGAAGATCAGAGAGGACTTTTTTTCATCTACCAATCTGGCCAGCCGAGAACTTCTCGAAGTATTGCGCCGGGCCATCGCCCCGGAAGCCATGGATAGATTTGCCAATGCCCAAGAGTTCCGGCAGGCTTTAGTGGCTTGTCCCGAACTGGGAGACAAAGCGCCTTTAATACAACAAGAACGGGGGATAGTCCCCTATCTGACCGAAGCCATAAAAGTTTATAACCTGGGAGCCTGCAATGCTGAGAATCGAGGTCTAGATAGCCCTTTTGCCCGGGCTACTTATGTGCCCACCGATCTGGACCGTGAATTAATGCCAAAAATTCTTAATCATCGGTTTGCCCTGGTAATCCTGGCTGGCAATCCTGGAGATGGGAAAACCGCGTTTTTGCAACAATTGGCTCTTAGACTGGGATTTGAAGGCGAATTTCTGCCTTTGAATCATTGGATCCTGGAACATGGCGGGTGGACTTATGAGTGCGTTCTGGATGGCTCCGCCGCCGATAGTCTGCGGGGTCTGTCCAGCGAGGAAGTATTGGAGCGTCTGTTTGATCCGTTGGTCAATGCTGGAGAAATTCCAGACTTGGCAGCCACCCTGGGACGCACCCAACTATTGGCTATCAATGATGGTCGTTTGCTAGAGTTTCTAAATGATCGACAACAGAAATCCAACTGGCTTCTTGATCACCTTGCTCGATTCTTTGATCCCGAGCTGGGCCAGCCGCACCCGGAAATCGTTCTGGTGGACCTTAACCGTAGGTCTCTGGTAGCAGGGGACAATCTGCAAAGCGCTTTTGATGAAATCCTCACAGCTCTTTTGATGGGCGGTTGGGGCGAATTTAAACCCGCAGATGACCCCTGGCAAATTTGTCAAAGTTGCCGCGCCGCGCCTTCTTGTCATGTGCGGTTTCATGTTGAAACTTTGCGGAATCCGGTTTTGGGGGCCCAGGTGCGGGAACGCCTTAAAACTCTCCTGGCTATTGTCCACAGCCAGGGGCGTCTGCATATTACTATTCGTGAACTGAGATCTATGTTGGCCTATATCATTTTTGGTGAACAACCCTGCGAAGAAATTCACCAAGAGTTGGAAGAGGCGCCTCAGAAGGAAGATGCAGGTGAAAGCCGATTCGAGGAATTTATGAAACGGCAAAAAAGAAAACTCTATTTTGAACGGGTTTTCACCACCGGAGAACGGGGTGGGCGTCTCCTGGCCGAATTGGTGGATTTCGATCCGGGAAAAGTGGATAACCCGCGCTTGGACAGGTTTATCGCTTCCTCACTGAAATCCCCGGAACGTCTAGAAGACCTTTTTACCGGCGCCGCGGACCGGATGCCCCATCGTGCTTTGAAATGGATCACGGAGATACCAAGTGATCAAAATCCATTCTCGGGTTTTGCGGAAGTCCGCCGCCGCCTGTTTTTTGAGGGAAAATCCCCAGAAGAGGAACGGCATGCAAGGGCATATTCCTGGTTGGAGATGACCCCTTTCCGCAGCTTTCCAAAGTGGGTGGAGAACCTAACCGCTTTCCGGCAAGGACGATATGAACTGCCCGATGACTTATGCCGACTCGTATGCCGAGGTATCTCTCTCACGGATAATGTGCCGGAGGACCTGCTGGATCGCTATCTGGCGGTGCGCACTGCGGCCAGTCCTAAAACTGAGCTTATTGTGGTCCGGCTTTTCGAACTGGAGAAATTCCGCCTGACCTGGGAAAGCTCTGAGACCCAGGCCTTAATATTGAGCGCTTTGCCCACGGCGATGTTGCTCCAGTATGGCCCTGAAGCCGATCCCACTCTGGAGATTTCCGCTGAACTTTTTGAACTGCTGATCCGTTTTGCCGAGGGGTATCGCTTGGGGTCGGCCGAACTGGAAGGAGTAGCGGCCAACCTGGAACTCTTTAAAAACCGGCTGCTGGCCATGCCGGCCAAAGAAGTCTGTCTGCTGCATCCCAGCCTGGGTTCTTACCGCGCCCGACAGGAACTCCAGGAGGGCACCCGCCGCATTATTCTGGAGGCGATGTCATGAGCAAGCTCCAAATCCCCAACGAACTCAAGTACCTCAAGGGGGCGCGCTATGAGCCCGCCATGCGGATTTATTATAACGATTTCTTTTTGGAGGATATTCTTCCAGGTTTTTTTTATCTGACCCGCACGGCCAGACGCCGGGGCAGAGGCGACTGGGCGGGACGAACGGCCAGAGATGTGGCCGCAGAATTATCCCAGAGGAAAGACAAGTTTATCGGTTTTGATGATGATAATAGCCGGAGGATTCTGGAAGAGTGGCTGAAAGCCAGCGTATTGCGTCTCATTGAGCGCGCTGGCACAGAAAAAGTCATGAGCGTCCGCCCCTTGCACTTTATGACCTATCGGGTTGACCTACCAACCAATTGGGCAAATACCAGATCAGTTCCTGAATTTCTGGCGGCCATTTTACACCAAAAACCGGACACGGCTCCTTTGGGAGATGAAAATATCTTTCCCCTGCAATCTCCCCAGAACTTGTTTTGGCAGATCTTCGGCGTCGGTCTTACCCATCCTCGCCCACATTTTTTCCTTAATGCGGATTTAGACACCTATGATAATTCAGTTGATTTAGATATCGAAGCTCTCTTGGCCGTAAGGGTAGTTGAGGGATTACGCAAACCGGCCGACAGAAAGGGAGAGATTTCCGGTTTTGAACCATTATGTCCCAAGCAGGCCCGGTTATTCAGGGAGGACTTTTCCCTGTTTTTGCGGGCCTATGCTCCACCTGTAGTACCGGTACGGGTCCTGGGAGATTATTTGCTCTGCCTGTTAGCCTTGAACCTGACGATTTACTCCCTTAAACATTTCGCCGCTTCCAACTATCTTTATGACACAGGGGAATGGCTGGATGACCGCTGGCATGATTGGGAACCGCCGCTGGCATGATTGGGAACCGGATATCTATCCGGATCTGACTGGCGGGCGGGTGCGCAAAAGCAGGGAATTGGCAAGACAATCTTTTAGACGACATCAAGACTGGATACTCCGGCAATTGCGCACCATGATCGGCTTTCGGTTGTTGGATTATTATCTCATGCCCGCCACTGATATACCGGAATTAAGACAACTGCGTCAATTAACCGGTATAAAATTTTTACAGACCTTGGCTTTGGGACGTCAGCCTTCGTTTAAAGAGGTTTATAACGAAACCCAGGGCAGTGCCAGGCCGGCTTTGAGAGGGCTTCAACAGTACCAGCAGGAAGATGGCGAATGGCCGGAAGATATGAAAAGCATTGCCAATGACCCCGCGATGCCGCCTTTTGATCGGTTGGTGGAACTTCTGGCCGCCAATCAATATGATCTGCAAAGCAATATATTAAAGTTCTTTTTTTCCATTACCAGGCGTAATCTGGAATCAGGCCTGTTATCCGGCAACCCCCGGCGACAGGATGATAATTATTATACTTTAGGGATTCAGATGTTG
>JAFDGA010000035.1 GCA_019309545.1 Deltaproteobacteria bacterium | reverse complement strand
TGGTGCCCCCGGCCCGACTCGAACGGGCGACCCAGGGATTAGGAATCCCTTGCTCTATCCATTACTGAGCTACGGGGGCTTGGATTATCATTAATTTACCACCTCTTCTTACCGGAATGCACCCTAAACCGAGAACAGAACTTCGCTGCCGCTCTTTCCTCGGTTGGGATACCTTGTTTAATTTATTAGATTTCCGGTAGACAATCAAGGATTAAAATCTAACCTCGAGCAAGAGAGTTTTGCCAGGCCCGGTAATATTTATCAACCTGTGGATAAGGGGGCCAGGGTTAACTCCTGCGAGGCCACTGGAGATTATCAGTCAAGAAAATAATTATTAATGATATTAGACTATTAACTTTTTTTGTCGTCACTACAATATGGGGTTTCCGGGGGCAATACCAAGCGGCAGATCATGCTGCTCCAGGACTTTGGCCCCACGGTAATCACCTGCACGCCATCCTTTGGGTTGCACCTCTTTGAAGTGGCAAAAGATCAGGGTCTGGATTTTCGGGATTTTAAGCTGCGGGCCGGCATCTTTGGCGCCGAACCCTGGACCGAGGCCATGCGCCAGGAAATTGAAAAAAAAGCTGGGGCTAGATGCTCTGGATATCTACGGGCTCTCCGAGGTCCTCGGTCCTGGGGTGAGCGTCGAGTGTCTCGAGGCCAAACAGGGTTTACATATCGCTGAGGATCATTTCATCGCCGAGATCATCGATCCCCACACCCCAGAAGTTCTCCCTTATGGTGAAACTGGGGAATTGGTGATCACCACCCTCACCAAAGAGGCCTTCCCACTGCTGCGCTACCGCACCCGGGACATCTCCTCCTTAAACCCGGAGCCTTGCAAATGTGGCCGCAACCTGGTGCGTATGGCCCGGGTCCGCGGCCGCACCGATGATATGATTATCGTGCGCGGGGTTAATGTCTTTCCCTCGCAGATTGAAGCGGTGCTCATGGAGGTGCGCGGTTTAGAACCTCATTACCAGTTAATTGTCGATCGCTTCAACCGGATGGACACCTTGGAGATTCAGGTCGAAGTGGATGAGGCTACCTTTTCCGATGAAGTCCGGAAACTTCAGCAACTGGAAAAGACCATCGAGAAGAATATTAAGGACTACCTGGGGGTGTCGGCCAAGGTAAGGCTGGTAGAACCCCGCAGCATTCCCCGTAATGAGAGCAAGACCCAGCGGGTAATCGACCGACGCCAGATTTGAGCGCTGGGCCAGAACAGAGGTAAAAGTCTTGAAAGTCAAGCAAATTTCAGTATTTTTAGAAAATAAGGCCGGCCGCCTGGCCGAGGTCACCAAGGTCCTGGGTGACGCCGACATCAATATCCGGGCCTTATCATTGGCCGATACTACTGATTTTGGCATCCTGCGCCTCATTGTCGATCAATATGACCAGGCCATAGAGGTCCTTAAGGAGCACGGCTTTACCGTGGGCAAAACCGAGGTGATAGCTATAGAAGGTCCAGATCGCCCTGGCGGGTTGGCCGGAGTCTTACAAATACTCTCTGCCTCTCAGATCAATGTGGAGTATATGTATGCCTTTGTACATCACAGCGGCAAAAATGCGGTGATCATCTTCCGTTTTGATAATCTGGACCGGGCCATTGAGCTTTTGCAACAGCGCGGCGTGCACATTTTTAAGGCCCAGGAAGTCTACCAATTATAGAAGGAGATAAACCTGATTAGTGCTGCTGGAAATGCCCCCAAAAAGCGAGCCGCAAGTTCGCCGCAGCATTATATGCCTTATTAGCGGCCTACTAACCAGACTGCCCCTCTTGCCTTTACATCAAAAATAATTTAAAAACATAACATCTTCCTGCTATAATTTATGAAAATGGCACAGCCATCCGGTGGCCACGGATGAAACGCGGTCCCGGAGATGTCGGGATGCAAATTCAGCCAGTAATAAACAGCGGATTTTTATGGAGGCTTAAGGTCCTATGTCAGATAGCAGCACCAATGACACGGTCCAGGCAAAATCCTTCTCAGGTTTAATGGAAAAAGTTCCTTTATTTCTTTTAGCAATTACAACGGTAATAATTATTTTAGCCTATTACCTTAAAGAACCAAAGTTAGCTCTTATTACAGTTCTTTTTGTAATAATATACTATAATCGCTACAGACGCCGGAAAGATAATATTAAATATGGGTTTGAAGCTTCTTTAATCAATATTTCCGCATTTGTTATATTTATTAGTTTTATAAACATTTTAATTATAATTATATTAAAAATCATCCAGAAATTTATTTAATAATGAGTGAAATTACACAGATGGAGTCCTCTCTACATAAAAAATAACTTATTGCTATATTGCCTTAATGTTAGGCAATTAAGGCCATGGCCAGGAGTTAAATATGTTAGAACAGGTATTGCAAAAGCTGAGTTGGCTGGGACATGATTGTTTTAAATACTCCGGTCCCCCAGTGATCTACTTTGATCCGTATGAACTGTCCAACGGGGAGCCGGCCGATCTGATTCTGATCAGTCATGATCACTTTGATCATTGTTCGCCGAGCGATGTGGCCAAAATTCAGCTCCCGAATACGGTCATTGTAACCATGGAAAGCGCGGCGGCTCAACTTTCCGGGTCGGTGATCATTCTCCGACCCGGAGAGCAAACCCAGGCCTCTGGGCTGACCATTGAGGCGGTTCCGGCTTATAACCTCAATAAGGATTTTCATCCCCAAAAGGCAGGGCATTTGGGGTTCATTGTAACCATAGACGGGGTTAGATTATATCACGCCGGGGATACGGATTTTATTCCGGAAATGAAGGGGCTTAAGGTGGATATTGCCTTGCTGCCGGTGTCAGGGACTTATGTGATGACCGCTGCGGAGGCCGCCCAAGCCGCCCGGGCCATTGAGCCCCAGATTGCCATTCCCATGCATTATGGTTCGATCGTGGGGTCGGGATCGGACGCCAAGACCTTCAAGTCTCTCTTAGAGGGCCGGATCCGGGTGGAAATCCTGCCCAGAGCCTGAGGCTGGCGTCCCGCCGGAGTCATTTTTCTTTGAGAATCACCTTGTGATTCACCAGATTGAGGCTGTGGATGGTAGCCTTAATGAGCTTTTGCTCGCCGAAAATATTTACCAGCCGGAGGTTTTCCCCGTCTGGCTCCACCAGGTCCACTTCTTCCAGAAACAGTTCTTCTTTGCCGTTTCTGATTACATAAGCAGCTGCTTCACACATGGTCAACAATCTCCTTGAGTCTTTTGGTTACGATATATTCTACCAGGTGAGGCAAAGGCTCGGGTTTGAGACCGACTACCTCAACCGGTTCCTGAGTTAGCGGGATGATCAGTTTGCGGCCCGGAGCCGAAGCAATGGCCTCGGCCATCCGGGGCGTCAGTTCGCCCATCATCGAATTGGCGAGGAGAATGGCGATCGGGCCAATGATCACCGCGGCCGTGGGCACGGTGCACACAATGGCATTTTCGCCGGTCGCGCCTTTATTAGCCCGGGCCTTCATCATCTGGGCGGTAGCAATGGCATTGGTGCCCAGGGCGATGATTTCGTGTTCCTCACGATAGACCTCTTTGAGCCGTTTAATGATCGTCGCCCCGATCCCGCCTCCTTGTCCATCAATTACGCAGATACGCAATAGCTTTCTCTTCCTGAGCGCAATTTTACTATAATTAATAATAACTCAAAAAGCTCTGCCCGGCAAGGTGGAATTGGGCCAAGCGCCGCGCCGGCGATCAGCCCAGCCCGTATTTTTCTTTAAGCCGCCGACAGACGATTTCCGGCACCAGACCTTCGATAGCTCCCCCTAGGCGGGCGGCTTCTTTAAGGATACCGGAACTTAAGAATACCCATTTGAGGCCGGTCATCAAAAAGACGGTTTCGATTTCGGGAGCCAACCGCCGATTCATCATGGCCAATTGGAATTCATAATCAAAGTCGGTAATCGCTCTCAGACCCCTGAGGACGATATTGGTGTTCTGGGTGCGGACATAATCAACCAACAGGCCGGAAAAATGGTCGATCTTAACTCTGGGATGGTTGTTTATGGAGCCGCGGATTAATTCAACCCGTTCCTCAAAGCTGAACAGGCCAGATTTAATGGGATTGATGGCAATAGCGACAATAATCTCGTCAAAAATCTTGAGACCCCGCTCGATCAGGTCGATATGGCCATTGGTTATGGGGTCAAAAGAGCCGGGATAAATTGCTACCTTGGACATTAATCGCGGTGCTCCTTGTTTCCCGCCTGGCTAAGGTCGGCAGTCCGGACCCATGTATAAAAAGAGATCAGGGTGTCGCCATAGCGGCGTTGATCGACCTGAATAAGGGAGTGGCATAACGCCGGTAAAGGGTCATGACGCCCATGTTCTACTACTATTCGAACCTCAGAACTGAGCAACGGGCTCTGAGCCAACAATTCTAATGTCTGAGCCGCCAATCCCTGACCGTACGGCGGATCCAGAAAGATCAGCTCAAATTGCTGCTTCTGGGCCGCCAACTGTTTCAGGGCCCGGGGCACGGCCAAGGGGAGAACCTGGGTGGTCGCCAAAAGATCGCAACTGGCCAGATTGTTCCGCAACACCTGCAAGGAAGTGGAACTATGCTCCACAAATATCGCCTCCCGCGCCCCTCGACTGAGGGCTTCGATACCCAGAGCGCCGGTGCCGGCGAACAGATCTAACACCCGGACTCCTTCCAACCCCGGCCCCAGGATGTTAAATACCGCCTCCCGCACCCGATCGGCCGTAGGGCGCATTGCGCCCCGGACCACCCCTAACCGCCGGCCCCGGAACCGGCCAGCAATAATCCGCAAGGCTGCTCCTTAGCTGGTTTATGAAAGCCAAATAACCAGGATTTCTTACCTCCGGCCCGGTCAGCGGTTAATCAGTTTACAAATATTTTTCGGCCAGGACCTCAGCAATCTGGACCGCGTTGGTGGCCGCGCCCTTGCGAATGTTATCGGCCACAATCCACAGATTAATGCCATGGGGGATGCTTTCGTCCTCCCGGATGCGGCCCACCAGGGTCAGGTCCTGACCCGCGGCCTCTAACGGCATCGGATATTGCCGTTGGGCCGGGTTATCCACCACTCTGACACCCGCAGCCTGGGATAGAATCTCCCGCGCCTGGGCCGCGGTCAGTTTTTTTTCGGTTTCAATGTTGACCGCCTCGGAATGGCCGTAAAACACCGGGACCCGGGCCGTGGTAGCGGTAACCCGGATGGAGTCATCGCCCATGATCTTTTTGGTCTCGTTGACCATCTTCATTTCTTCTTTGGTATAACCGTTGTCCAGGAAGACATCAATATGGGGCAGAATATTAAAGGCGATCCGATGCGGATAGACCTTGGCCACAGCTTCCTGGCCCGACAGTAAGGCGCGCACCTGGGTGGCCAGTTCTTCCACCGCCTTCTGGCCGGTACCCGACACCGCCTGATAAGTGGAGACCACCACTCGCCTGATCCGGGCCGCGTCATGGATCGGTTTCAACACTACTACCATCTGAATGGTGGAACAGTTGGGGTTGGCGATGATGCCGCGCTTGGTATAAAGCCCAATATCCTCGGGGTTGACCTCCGGGACTACCAGCGGGATCTCCGGGTCCATGCGGAAGGCACTGGAGTTGTCCACCACTACCGCGCCGGATTGTGCCGCAATAGGGCCATATTTCAGGCTGACCGAGCCACCCGCGGAAAACAGGGCAATATCGATGTCTCGAAAAGAATCCTCGGTTAACACCTCAACCGGCAGTTCCTGCCCATAAAAGCTCACCTTACGGCCCAGGGAACGCTCCGACGCCAGAGGCCGCAACATCCGTACCGGAAACTTGCGTTCTTCCAGGCAGGCCACCATCTGGGTGCCCACCGCTCCTGTCGCTCCTGCCACCGCGACATTAAAGGTCCGGGCCATAATTAAATCTTCTCCTGCATCATTTTTTAAACAAGCTAACCCGTAGGGGCGACCGCCGGGTCGCCCCTACAGCCAAAATATCAAAATTTATTCAGCCACTAAGGCTTTCTACCGCATACCGGGCCACCAGGTCGCCGACTTCTGTGGTGCTGTAGCCCATTTTCCCGGCCGACAGGCTTTTCAAATGCTGGGCTACCACCGTTTTGATGCTGTTTTCCACTGCGGCTGCGGCCCGCGCCTCACCCAGATGGTCCAGCATCATCTGGGCCGCGGCAATCGCGGCGATCGGATTGATGACATTTTTGCCGGTATATTTGGGAGCCGAGCCCCCGATCGGCTCAAACATCGACACTCCTTGGGGATTGATATTACCACCAGCAGCCACCCCCATGCCGCCCTGGATCATCGCCCCCAGGTCGGTAATGATGTCGCCGAACATGTTGTCAGTGACGATGACATCGAACCATTCCGGGTTTTTGACCATCCACATACAGATGGCGTCGACATGGGCATAATCGGTAGTGACATCAGGATATTCCGGGGCCATAGTCTGGAAGGCCCGTTCCCACAGATCAAAGGCATAAGTCAGGACATTAGTCTTGCCGCACAGAGTGAGTTTTTTAGCCCGATTACGTTTGCGGGTCAGTTCAAAGGCAAATTTTAAGCAGCGGTCCACCCCTTTGCGTGTGTTAATCGACTCCTGGACCGCCACTTCATCCGGGGTGCCGTATCGCAAAAATCCCCCGGCCCCGGCATACAGTCCCTCGGTGTTTTCCCGCACCACGATAAAATTGATATCTTCCGGACCCTTATCTTTTAGCGGGGTCTCCACTCCAGGATAGAGCACCACCGGCCTTAAGTTAATATATTGATCCAAGGAGAAACGCAACTTCAGCAGAATACCCTTTTCCAGGATGCCGGGCTTAACCTCGGGGTGGCCGATGGCCCCTAAATAGATGGCATCAAAGCCCCGGAGTTCGTCAACGACGCCGTCCGGGAGGGTCTCGCCGGTCCGCAAATAACGCTCCCCGCCCAGGTCATAGGTGACAAAGTTAAATTTCAGGCCAGCCGGCACGGCCACGGCGTTGAGAACCTTGAGTCCTTCGGCTGCCACTTCCGGGCCGGTGCCGTCGCCCGGAATCACCGCAATCTGGTAAGTCATCTGTTCTGCACTCCGATCTTTTTGATTACGTGTGCCATCAGCCCGCCATCGGCCAGCAACTCTTGCATAAAAGGCGGCAAGGGCTGGGAGGTGTAAGTCTTCCCAGTGGTGTGATCGGTGATTACCCCGCTGTCCAGATCGACGCTCACTTCATCCCCGGCCTCAATCTCGGCCGCGGCCGCCGTTGATTCAAAGATGGGCAACCCCATATTAAAGGCGTTGCGATAAAAGATGCGCGCAAAACTGGCGGCGATGACCCCGGAAAGACCCGCGGCCTTCAGGGCGATGGGGGCGTGTTCCCGGGAAGAGCCGCAGCCAAAATTTTTACCCGCCACGATGAAATCCCCGGGCCGGGCCTTGCTGACAAATTCTGCATCCGCGTCTTCCATGACGTGTTGGGCCAATTCCGTAGGCTCCGAGGTCGATAAATACCGGGCCGGAATGATCTCGTCGGTGTTGACATCACTGCCGAATTTATGGGCTTTGCCTTGTAATTTCATCTTCTCATCCAAATTATGGTTGAGGCCGTTATCCCTGAGGGTACCTCGCTGGTTTTATCCCCAAGATTGACCAGATTTACCCTGACCGCCCGTCCCGGTCACCTCAGAGTTATCAGCCCGAATCCCTTCCAGGATAATAAAACGCGGCTAAAAAATAAACCAAAGAAGCCTGAGTGTCAAGTCAGCCGGACTAATGTTTCCCCTTATTTTCTATCTCTTATCGGCGGCCAGGTAGATCTGGGCTTCTTGAGGTTGCCATACCTAACCCGGACCTTTGACAAAGGATTATCTTTTCGATATTTAACCCTTCCAGATAATATCATAGGAACGCGTATCGTTATTCTAAATAAAAAAATCGTTTTAAAATGCAACGGTCCTAAAAAATGCGATGTATTTTGCAACGGTTAGAATATAATTTTACAATTTTCTAAGTATAACCAATAATAAAGATAAATTATCAGCTTAGAGAATAATATCTTATGTATAATTTAAGCTTGACAGAGTTTTGTGAAAAATTTTATAAATTGCTAATTTAAATCATCTCTTGGGGAGGAATATAATGGAAATTTATCTTCCCATCGCCGGTATGAGCATTAATTTTTTCCTGATCCTTGGGATTGGAGCTGGGGTCGGCTTCCTCTCCGGCCTGTTTGGGGTTGGAGGCGGCTTCCTGCTCACTCCCTTAATGATGATGATCGGCATTCCACCGCCGGTCGCCGCGGCTTCGGACTCCAACCAGATCGTCGCTGCCGCCAGTTCCGGTGCTTATGCTCATTGGCGCTTGGGCAACGTCGACTTCAAGATGGGGATCATCATCCTTACCGGAGGCGTCGCCGGTGGCACCTTGGGGGTGCAACTGGTGCATTATTTGCGGGGCATCGGCAACTTTGAGTTTGTCATGAAGGTGGTATATGTGCTGATGTTGGGATTAATCGGCGGGGCCATGTTCATCGAAAGCCTGCGGACCATTCGGCGTAGTCAACGGACCGCAACAACCGAGGCTGTTGAAGGCGTGCCAGTCCCGAAACATGGGAAGTTCTTTTCCAGATTGCCCCTCAAAATGGATTTCCCTCGTTCCGGTTTATATCAGACTTCAGCCATCTTTCCCTTTTTAATCGGTATGGCAGTAGGCATTTTAGCCGCTCTGTTGGGAGTCGGCGGTGGTTTTATCATGGTGCCGGCGATGATTTATGTCATCGGCATGCCCACCATTGTGGCCATTGGCACTGATCTCTTCCAGATCGTGCTGTCTTGCGCCAATGTTACCTTGCAACAGGCCTGGGTTAATAAGACGGTGGACCTGTTGCTGGCCCTGATCCTGTTGGCGGGCTCGACCATTGGGGCCCAATTCGGAGCTTTGGCCAGTAAACGCCTCAAGGGTGAGCAGATCCGCATTCTGTTGGCAATCATTGTCTTGGCTATGGCAGTAAAACTTTTTGTTGACCTGGTGGTAGAACCCAGCCTGCTGGTCAGTATCGCCCCGGGTAAGGGAGGGCATTAACATGAAACGAGCTCTCACCATTCTGGTGGCCCTTGGCCTAGCAGGTTGGTTAAGCGGCCCAGCCCAGGCCATTACCAAGGAAGCCCAGCAAAAAGTTTTAACCGCGGCTACCAAAAACCTGATTGAGATCGGCTTGGCTTATCGGGGAGACCGGATCCATTTTTTCGGAGTGCATCCGGTTCCGGATACCGACCTCATTGTCAAGCTGACCGCGGAAAAATCCGAGGCCGTCAAACTGTCGGTCAAAGGCAAGGTGGGGCCCTTCTGGATGACGGTCAAACAATACGAGGTCACTGGCGTCCCCTTCATGTATAAAATTCATGCCCAAAAACCCTTAGACCAGATCATTTCCCCGGCCACTGCCCAAGAGCTGGAATTAGGCTATCCCTCCATCCGGCACCACATGAAGATGCATCTGCTCCGGGGCAAGGCTGCACCGGACGATGAGGAAACCCTCTTTAACGGTTTGATCAAACTTAAAGAGAGAATCAACCTGTATAATATCGTCGAGGACCCACAACGCCTGCTAGTTACCGAAGGCCGGGTGTTCCAGCACTACTTTCGATTCCCGCCTGCGGCTACTGAAGGACGTTATCTGGTGGAATCCTTCTGTTTTGATAAGGGGGAATTGGTAGGTTACGGCAAGGACATGATTGAAATCAAAAAGGTCGGGGTGGAAAACTGGCTCACATCCACCTCTCAAAATTCCCCTTTATTTTTCGGCATTCTGGCGGTAATTGTGGCCCTGGGGGCCGGACTGGGTGTGGGCCTGATCTTCAAGAAAGGAGGCCATTGATGGGTAACATAAAGGGAAAAGCCAGATCATTGGCAGTGGCCATTGATGGATCGAATCCATCCTGGGAAGCAATGCGAAGAGCCATTAATATGGCGCGGCTGCTGGAACTACCGCTGGAGGTGCTAACCGTTATCCAGATGCGCAAGGCCGGCTATTTTGCCTTTATTGACCGGCACTTACTTGAAGAACAAGAGGCTTATGCCAAGAAAGTGTTGAGCGAAGCCGAGGATCGGTGCCAAAAAGCCGGGGTTGAGGTCCGGACCCATCTGTTACAGAGTGAGAGGGGTCCTTCCGAGGCGATTGTGGAATTCTTGGAAGCCGCCCGGGGTATAAAATTTTTGGTTATTGGCAGCTACGGCCATGGCTTCCGGGGCCGCCATATTTTAGGCTCCACCACCGAGCGGGTGGTCCGGGAGGTAGCTCACCGCGCCCTGCCGGTGCCGGTTTTGGTGGTTCCCTCGGTCCAGTCCACTGAATAAGGTCTTTAATTGGTTTTTCCCTAATTCCTAATAAATGGGGGAGGGTCAGGGCGTTAGGCCCCACCCTTCCCTTTAACTAAACGCCCTAAAAACCTGGTCACTCGGAATCACCATATACTTGGGGTTCTGGAAGTTTAAGGTATCCTTATTAAATTTCCTAATTAGGTTTCTCCAACTCCTGCCGGTCAGCCGGCTAATACGCCGGGCCTTTATTTTAATTATTTGAACTGATATAATATATTGCCAATCGGTGCGCGCCGGTTAGCTCTAACTATTGTTGCCGAAACTCCTCGCCCACGGCTATACCCCAAAGGATACCGATATCCGCTCGATTGGTTAGATTCCGGTTTCGGAGTAAGGGCACTTACCCGCACGGCACCCCCGGTCACCTCATTGCAGAAGGTAACCCGGGATTAACATCTTGGCGCAGTGGTAAGCTTAGCGGGTTATGATTTTGGAAGGCAGATTATGAACGGCCCCAAACTCAGTTACCAAGAATTAGCCGCAAAGGTCAAAAAACTAGAAGCAGAATCAAGCCGTCTTAAACAGGCCGAGATAGCTTTGCAAGAAAGTCAGACGCGCTACCGGGCTATGGTGGAAGCCTTTGACGGCCTGATCTATGTCTGCTCGCAGGACTATCGGGTCGAATTTATGAATGCCCGCTTCATCGCGCGAACCGGATATAATCCCATCGGCGAGCGCTGTTATAAAGCTCTGCATAATCGGGATAGTATCTGCCCCTGGTGTGTCAATGACCGGGTATTTAAAGGGGAAACGGTGCGCTGGGAGATGCAAAGCCCTAAAGATCACCATTGGTATTACGTGGTCAATACCCCCATCTACCACGCCGATGGCAGTATCTCCAAGCAGGCCATGATCCTGGACATCACCGATCGCAAGCGCAAAGAAAAACTTTTGGCCGGAGAACGACAGATTCTGGAGATGGTGGCCACCGGTCGTCCTTTACAGGAAACCCTGGATGCTCTTGCCAGGTTAGTTGAACAACTTCTGGTTGGTATTTATTGTTCGGTGCTCCTCCTTGACGCTGAGGGCCAACGCCTCCACCACTGCTCCGCACCCAGCCTGCCGAACGAATATGTTCAAGCCATTGATGGGCTGTCTATCGGTCCCGCGGCGGGTTCGTGCGGTACGGCCGCCTACCGGCGGGAGACGGTCATTGTCGAAGATACCACCGTTGATCCCTTGTGGTCCCGATATCGGGACCTGGCCCTCCGTTTTGGCCTTCGCTCTTGCTGGTCGGTGCCAATTTTCGGCAGTAGCGGCCAGGTATTGGGGACCTTTGCCCTCTACGATGGCAAGACCCACCGCCCCTCGGAAGAGGAGTTGCAACTGATTGAGACCGCCGCTGATCTGGCTGGGATTGCTATTGAGGCCCGGGCTTCAGAAGAAGCCCTGCGGGAAAGTGAAGAGAAATATCGCACTTTATTCGAGAAATCCAGAGACGCTATCTGTGTCACCACCAAAGAAGGCAGATTTATCGACGTTAATCAAGCTACCCTGGAACTTTTCGGTTATACCCGGGAGGAGATGATAGAAGGGCTTAACGCCGCCCAATTATATGTTCATCCGGGCTATCGCGAACAGTTTAAACAGCAGATTGAATCGGAAGGATCAATCAGGGACTTTGAGGTCAAATTCCTGACCAAAGATGGCACCGAGATTGACTGTTTAATAACCTCCACGGTATTGCGGTCCAAGGACGGCAGCCTCTTGGGATACCAGAATATTATTCGCGATATCACCAAACAGAAGCAGGGCGAATGGGCCTTGCGCAAAAGCGTGGCCCGCTATCGGGCCATTGTGGAGGATCAGACCGATCTCATCTGTCGCTCTCTTCCCGATGGCAGACTCACCTTTGTCAACGAAGCTTATTGCCGCTATTTTTACAAGACCCGGGAAGAGCTGATTGGCACTAAATTCATGCCAACCATTCATCCCGAAGATCGGGACAGGGTCAAGGTCCATTTAGCTTCTCTCCACCCCCAAAATCAGGCAGCCACCATCGAACACCGAGTCATCACCCCGGATGGGGAAATCCGTTGGCAACAATGGACCAACCGCATGATCCTGGATGACCAGGGCCAGCCCCTGGAGTTCCAGTCGGTGGGGCGAGATATCACCGAACAGAAATTAATGGAGGAGGCCTTAAGGAAGAGCGCTGAAAAAACCAAGCATTTTGCCTACTCGGTGTCGCATGACCTCAAAAGCCCGGCTATAGGTATCCATGGCCTGGCCAAGCGACTTTATCAGCATTATGCCGATCTCCTGGATGAACAGGGTAAAAATTACTGTGCTCAGATCATAACGGCCTCGGAACAGATAGCCACACTGGTGGAAAAAATTAACGTCTTTATTTCCACCAAAGAGGTTCCTTTGAATATTGAAAAAGTCAAATTGACCGAGATTCTCCAGATAATCAGAGACGAATTTTCCACTCAACTTAACATCCGGCAGATTAATTGGGTCCAACCGCCAAAGCTGCCGGAGATCATGGTGGACAGATTATCACTCATCCGAGCACTGCGCAATCTGGTCGATAACGCCTTAAAATATGGCGGTGACGAGTTGAGTGAAATCCGCATCGGCCATCAGGAGAGGGGGCAGTTTCACATTATTTCCGTAAAAGATGATGGTATCGGTTTAAATTTGGAAGATCAGGAAAAAATTTTTGGAGTCTTTCAACGGCGCATAACTTCCAAGGGCATCGAAGGCACCGGACTGGGACTGGCCATAGTCAAGGAGGTTGTGGAACAACATGGCGGCAGGGTATGGATGGACTCAGCTCCCCAAAAGGGGACCACTTTTTATCTGGCTCTTGCCAAGTCTCCGGATAGCATCTAAATCCCCTCCCCTCCTGACGCTCTCCCTCTAGTTCAGCATATTATGGCCCTAAATTCAGGCCTCTTCATTAATAATCTCGCGTAATACCTTGCTCAGATCTTCTATTTTATAGGGCTTGGCAAGCACCCCCTGGAAACCATATCGGCTGTAGTCAGACATTACCGGATCATCATTATAGCCGCTGGACACAATGGCTTTGACCTGAGGATCGATCTGCCGGATCTGTTTTAATACCTCCTTACCACCCACACCGCCGGGGACGGTCAGATCTAAAATCACTGCCGTAAACGGCTGGCCTGCGATTTTGGTTTTCTGATAGATCTCCCGGGCTTCAGTTCCGTCTCGGGCATACTTTACTTTATAGCCCATTTTCCTCAGCATCTTACCCAACACTTCTCTAACGATATCTTTATCATCCATGATCAGGATATATCCCTGCCCCTTGGGAGGCGTGGGGGCGACTTTTTTCTGGACCGCGATCTTGGTCTGGTGAGCGGGAAGATAGAGATGGAACTTGCTCCCCTCACCAATATTTGACTCTACCGTAATATAGCCACCGTGATTACTAACAATGGAATGCGTAATGGCCAAACCCAGACCGCTGCCTTGTTGTTTGGTAGTGAAGTAGGGATCAAAAATCTTGTCCAAGTATCGCTCCGGAATGCCAATCCCCTGGTCAGCAATGGTTATTTTCACATATCTTCCCGGGGTCAGTGGTATCCGGTCCACTTCGGTTACCGTGATATTTTCCGCGTGCACCTTGATTATGCCACCTTCCGGCATGGCTTGATCGGCATTGATGATCAAGTTACTGATCACTTGAGTAATTTGCCCTTCATCAACCTTTACCGGCCACAGGTCAGGCGGCAAGGAAAGCTCAGCTCGGGATTTGGCCCCGCTCAAAGCAAACTTGGTGGAATCGGTGATTAATCTAGCGATTGCCGTAGGTCTTGTCACCGGGACTCCACCCTTGGCAAAAGTGAGCAGTTGTCTGGCCAGACCTTGGGCTTGCATACAGGCGCTTTCGGCTTTCTGTATTTTTTCCCGGCTTTTTTTGCGCAACTTGGGGTCCAGGGATGCCAGATTCAGATTGCCCAGTATAGCCGTGAGGATATTATTAAAATCATGGGCAATACCACCAGCCAGGATACCCAAGGATTCCAGTTTGCTGATCAGAAAGCGTTCGGCTTCCCTCTTTTTGCGTTCGGTTAAATCGATGTCGATGCAGAACATGGTGGGGGCCCGATCCGCCCGACATACCACGGTATGGATGGAATAGACCGGAACCGAGGAGCCATCTTTATGCAGCAACAGATATTCGCCACCCGGCATCAATTCGCCTGATTTTTTGGCCCGTGCTCCCAGTTCCAGGCCCTTCTTAAATTCGGGTTGAAGATCTGGGGGAATGATCAGGTCTCCCAAATTGCGGCCCAGGGCTTCGGCCGCGGTGTAACCATAAATCTCTTCGCTCGCTTTGTTCCAATACACCACGGTCCCGTCACAGGTATAACCCTGAATGGAGACCCCTGGGATAAATTCCAGAAGATTGCGGAATTGGTCTTCGCTCTCTCTCAAGGCCAAGGCAGCCCGCTTGTGCATCAGGGCTTCAACAATGGCCACCGATAAGCTTTCTACCGCTTCTTGATCAGCCTGATCATAGCCCGAGGGTTTATTGGCCACACAGATCAAACCAATAGTTCGATCTTTATGTTTTAAAGGCACACCCAGGAAACTATGCAGCGGCACATGTCCGGCGGGAACTCCCACCCGATCAGGATGAGCGGCCGGATCGTTAATAATGAGGGATTTTTCATCCTTCAGGACTCTGCCCCAGATGCCGCAGATCTCTCTATCCTTACCTGACCCCCAGGCACTCAAATCCAAAATGTTACAGGCTTGCCAACCGGTATGGCTGAACCGGTATGGCTGATGCTCAGGGTATCCAAACGATTGGCCTGGTTCACTTCCCCGATCCAGCCGAACTGGCTCCCGGTCAGGTCCTCGACCAGAGTCAGACAGGTGCGACAAAATTCTGCTTCGGTTTCACAAATTAAGGCCTGGTGAAAGACCTCCTTGATGGCCTGCAATAACGTCTTTTGTCTGAGCAGTTGCTCTTCCGCCCGCCGGCGCGGAGTAATGTCTTTGGCCACTACGGCGAGACCATGAGAGGAGGGATAGGCATAGATTTCATAAAAAATATTCTTACCGCCCCACTTATATTGGTCCACAAAATATTGGGGTTCCCCGGTTTTAAGGGC
>JAFDGA010000034.1 GCA_019309545.1 Deltaproteobacteria bacterium | reverse complement strand
GCGCCGCCGCAGAACTATCTGTGGCTGCAAGAGCTGCGCAAGGTTCAGGAACTACACTGGAGTCTCAAGGATAACGGCCTAGATATGTTTCGCTTGGATGGCTTTGTGACCTATACGGTCAGAGAGCCGGAGGGGAGATTGGTCTCTTACGATCTCTATCCGCCGGTGATCGAGGAATCCTTTGAGGCGGACGGCACCGTAGCGCTGATTATCAACGACGGCATGCACCGGGTCTATCTGGCCCGGCAGGAGTGGGTGGTGCCCCAGGTGGTCTATGTGCGGGGCGTGCCCAAGGCTTTTCCTTATTATGCTTATCCCCGCCCCCAGGGGTGGGAGGGGCTTGATCTGTTGGCTGAAAATCCTGACCGCCACACGTACCTGAAGAAATGCCACCGGATCCGTCACAATAAGACCCTGTACCGCGACTTTCAAGCGGTCTTCAAAAACGTCGGCGGTTCCCGAAGCGAACTAAACCGTTAACCAGTATCATTCTGGAAAACTCAAGTTTTCCTATCCACCTGGAAGGAGAATCGGGTTTTCGCTAAATTCCAGGAGTTAGCATTAGTTATGATCAATTTAGAAGATTTTCGCTCCGGTCAACACGGCATTCCTTTTTCCTGTATCGACGAACTGCCGCCCTGCTGCTTGGGTTGCATTTATCTGCAGTGGGAGGAATCAACGGTCTGTTTTTGCGACGCACCGTTTTATTACTACTGTTGTTATAACTGGCCTGATAAGCTTCAGGAGGCGGTGCCTCCCTGTCTGCAAGATCAAACCTCGAATATCAATGATGATCGGTAGAGACCAGCCTTTCCCGATAGCTATTGGTGTGGATTTGAGTTAGCCAGTTAATTTGCCTGGTATAGCTTGGGAGGCAGATAATAGGGGTTGTCGAAAATCTTATTGCCCAGAATGATCAGCGGATGAAGGGCCATTATCTCGTCAATTAGCCGCGAGTCAAAATGATGGCGATTATACTGACACAAGCATAAGGAATTATTATTTTTTAAAATAAACTCGTTGAGCCTCATTTCGTACTCAACCAGACGTTCGGAGCCGGGATAACCGCGCAACGCCCAGGTCATTTCTCCGGTGGCCACCAAACCGCTATATCCCTCCCTCACAGCCCGGTCGATTTCCAACTGGACAAAAGCCAGCATCTGGTCGGGACTGAAGCTCTCCTGCTGAATATAAGTCTCATAACGGTTCAGGATTACTAACTGACCGCTGGCCAGATATAAGTCGGGATTCACTCCTATGCGCCAGAAATAGGACAGGATCTCCCGCGCTGGGTGGTTATCCACAATATATATTACCTTGGCCCGACGCTTCAACCCCTGGAGCAAAAACGGCGTCAACACCTCAATGTGCTCATGCAGACTTTCATAGGCAAAACACAGATGCCCGCTGAGCTGATGCTCAGTAAAAACCTCTAGGTTGCCCCGATAGTCCATTTCGCTCTCCTAATAATTGGGGAGTCCGCCCTGCCAATCACTTTGATGAAATTTTCTCTTAAATTTAATCACTAAATTATGTTTGACAAGCTAGACTGACAATAAAATTTATTATTACTTTTTATAAAATAAATGAATTGGTGTCAGAGAAAAACTATTCTTGGGGAGGTGGCAGGGAGTTGTTGGTCCCCCGACCCCCCAAATTAACCCGTTAAATGATCCGAGGAATCTGCCGCAGGCCCGGCGAGTCAAAAGCCGGTTCTTTTCTTGGTGGAAATAGGACATTCTGATATAATTGCTTCACAACCAGCAGAAAAGGAGGGACCACGATGGCTACTTTTTTAATGTTTGGTAAGTACTCCGGAGAGGCCGTAAAGCAGATCAGCAGTGCCCGGACTGACCAGGCTATCAATCTTATTAAGAAATTTGGGGGCGGAGTAAAGGCCATGTACGCCCTGCTCGGAGAAACCGATCTGGTCCTAATTGTAGATTTGCCGGGCGTCGAACAGGCCATGAAGGTTTCGGTGGGCCTGGGTAAACTAACCGGCATTTCCTTTACCACTTCCCCGGCGGTAAGCGTAGAAGAGTTTGATAAGTTAATGGCCGAGGTTTAGCCCCTCTCAAGGACTGATCAGGGACCGGGGTTTTCAGACGTGCGTCCACTAAGCCGCCACCTTAGCCATAAGGGCGGCGGCAAAGGCTCCTGTTAGGTCGAAATTAGCAAAGTCTTTACTTTGGTGGGGCCGACAGATGCGGCTTAGAGACCTTTCCGGGCTTCCCTGATGGTGCGCTCGATCTCCTCTTCCAGAGCCATCGGCAAACCCTCGATCTTGATACTCAAAAACCCCCGGACAATGGTGGAGGCGGCCTCGTCTTCATCCAGACCGCGCGCCATGAGGTATTCAATCTCTTCCTGGGCAATCTTGCCCACCGCGGCTTCGTGCGACATTTCCACTCCGGCCACCTCCCCGGTCAGTTCTGGGATGGCATGAATGATGCCGGTTTCCGAGAGGATTAGCCCCTGACACTCCAGATGGGCCTTGACCTCAGGGACTTTGCCAATTAAGTGCCCCCGGGAGATAGACTTACCCCCGGTAGTTACTGACCGGGCAATGACCTCGGCCCGGGTATGGGGGGCTTCCAGAATGACCCGACCGCCCAGATCCAGTTCAGTATCGGGATGGGCCACGACAATGGATTGCATGGTGGCAACCGCCCCTGGACCGATGAGGCGGACCAAAGGATCCATCTGCACCGATTTTACTGGCTTAAGCAGAATATAATTAGAAATAAAGGTGCCGTTCTCTTCGACTAAAATCGCCGAACGGGGCCGGACATGGATGTCCGCAGCCCAGTTATGGACCATGGTAAAGTTGACCCGGGCCCCGGCCTTAACGTAAAATTCGGAAATGCCCAAATGTAGGCCGGCCCTGACCCCGGGGTGGGTGGTACAACCGGTGATGACATTGAGTTCGGAGCCGGGTTCGGCAATGACGATGTTATGGACATGCTGGGCCAGACCCTCGGTGCGGATATAGAGGCAGGTTTCCACCGGATGGACGATCTTGGCACCGGGCAAGGCCCGGATAAAATAGCCGTTGTCTAAATCCAGGGCGGTTTGGGCAGTGTATTTGTCCGAATCAGGAGACACCAGACGCCAGTAGTAATCCTGCAGCCAGTCATGGCGTTCCAGGGCTTCTTTGATGGGCAGCACTTCGAGGCCGGGTTGGCTGACCTTACAATGCATAACGGACCGGTCAGCCTGGAAAAAAGTGGCGGCATGTTCCTCGTCGGTTAGCTCTATTCCAACCTTAAGTAAGTGGGCCTTCTCGGCCTCATCAAAATTCTGATATTGGTCATCATACGCCCAATCTGTGCCCTGACGAGAAAATTGGGCCAGGTCAACATCCAGCCCTGCGGCCGCCTTTTTATCCCGGCTTTTCACAGCTGCTGCTCTCAGGTCGTCAGGCATCTTACGCACTCCTCGTATCCCTGCTCCTTAATATGCTCCAAGATCTCCCGCGGAATGCCATGACAGGCAATCTGACCGTCACACATCACATGGCCCTTGTCCGCGTTGAGATAATTCAAGATAAACCCGGTGTGAGTAATGATCAGTCCGGATTTTACCCGGTCCATCCGGCGGCGATCCTTTTGCAGCAATCGGCGAATGATCTCCCCCACCATCTGCAAATTTTCTAGATCGACTCCGGACTCCGGCTCATCCAATAATACTAGTGCGGGATCTTGGGCCACCAGTTGTAATAATTCTGATTTTTTGATCTCCCCTCCCGAGAAACCATAATTAATTTCCCGGTCTAAAAAGTCTTCAAAGTCATAGTCGAAGGCCAGCGCCTCGGCCGACTGGCCCCCAGCTCCACAGACCTGCAAAATATCCCGGGTCTTGACCCCGCGGATGGTTGGGGGCCGTTGGAAGGCCAGACCGAGACCCAGGCGGGCCCGCTCATGGGTAGGCAGGTAAGTAATATCCTGCCCCTTAAACAAGATTCGCCCCTGGGCCACTTGATAACGGGCAAAGCCCATCAGGGTCATCAGCAGGGTGGACTTGCCGGAACCGTTTTTCCCGAACAGGGTATGAGTTTCACCTGTCCGGATGTCAAGGTTGATACCCTTCAGGACCTCTTTGTTTGCAATGGTTACCCATAAATCTTCAATCTGAAGCACGGCTTCTCCTGGGGCAGCAATAGCAATCGCTTTCGCCATTAACCGCCTGCGGTATGATTAATAAGCCCTCAAAGCCAAGACCTTGAGGGCTTGATGGAGAAATTCGGCTTACTCATCTGGAGTAAGCCAGGTTAACTTCACCTTGCTATTATTAATTAGCTTCTTTAGGCACAGCCAAGGGTGAAACTTTGGGCGCTAATTTTTGATATTGAATACCAAATGCCCGGGTTTCAAAGACCTTAGGGTTAAAGGCCTTGGTCAGTTCCACTTCTTCCGGAGTAAGAATATGAACGATGCCACTATCGTCAACAATAGCAAAACGCTCACCTTTAGCCAGGCACTGGGAGACGCTCATTTCGCCTTTAAGTGATTTTTTGGAGACACACAGCAACTTGTCAGCCAATGCCGGGGAGGCCACCAAACCAACCACCACTGCCAGGACTAGTCCCATTAAAAGTTTCGACCGCATTCCCTTTCCTCCTTTTTCCTGGTTAAAATTATTGCCTCAGCCACTAAACAAAATAAATGCAAATTTAATAAAACCCTACCAATCACCTGAGGTGAGGGTACTATATACACCCTTATATTTAAAGTCAACAATTTATTTGAGTTGCATGCCGCTTCACCTCTGGATCTGATTTTTGATTGGAAAGGTTTATTGGTAAGGTCCTCTCTTCAGAAATGGGATCTCTTTCCGGTTTACGGAGTGATTTCTTCCTGCTACATTGCGGGCACTATTGACCCTGGAGCTACTACTCCGGCCCCGACCGGTCATTCCGGCCAGCCCCCAAACCGCTTATGGCTTGAAATATCTTGAAGTATAAAAAAAATAGGCTGACCTTCCAAAGATATCAAATGCTCTAGAAGGATTAAGGCATGCTTAGAAGCAGTCTAAGGCTATGGTTGCCGATCTTCCTGACGGCCTTGACTATGGGCGCTTGCGGGCCCCAGACTGATCAGGAAATTCGCCTGGGAGTAAATGCCGAACTTACTGGCAGCAAACCGGTACGGGAGATTCCTGCAAAAAAAGCTGCTAACCTACTGGTTACTCAGATAAATCAGGCCGGTGGCCTCCAGGTCGGGGATAAAAAATTACCGTCCGCTTAATCATTGAAGACAATGAAGATCAAGCCGATTCAGCCGCCGCCGTAGCCCAGAAGCCGATCAGTCAGAACGAGGTGCTGGCCACCATCGGGCCCAATGCCTCCGGCAATGCTATTCCGGCGGCGCGCATTTGCGAAATTGATGCTGCTGTTATT
Source organism: Deltaproteobacteria bacterium (assembly GCA_019309545.1). Classification (NCBI taxonomy): domain Bacteria; kingdom Pseudomonadati; phylum Myxococcota; class Myxococcia; species Deltaproteobacteria bacterium. Next base: position 9,843 of record JAFDGA010000034.1, on the reverse strand, counting down.
GATGACCTTTCGCCCTACCGGGATTATGGGACTGCGGGAGGCGAATGTCTTTAAACCGGCTGAGGAGTCAGGTGCCGTTATTAGAAGTCCTTGAGTTATCACATAATTTTGGCGGATTGAAAGCCCTCACCGATTTTTCCCTGACCGTCGAGACCGGGGAACTGGTAGGCCTGATCGGACCCAACGGCGCCGGCAAATCGACCATCTTGCGGGCCATTTCAGGATTAATTCCGATCTCCCGAGGGTCAATTGCTTTCACCAGCCGCCCTTTAAAGACTCATGCAGCGCATCACATCGCCCAACAGGGTATTGTCCACGTTCCAGAGGGACGCGGGATTTTTGGCAACCTGACGGTTTTGGAAAATCTGCGGCTGGCCACTTACGGACGCCGCGATGATCAGATCAGCCCCGATTTGGAGCACGTACTGAATTTATTTCCACGGTTGGCCGAACGCGGTCATCAATTGGGCAACACCCTGTCCGGAGGGGAACAACAGATGCCGGCCGTCGGCCGCGCCTTAATGCGCCGGTCCCGCCTATTGCTGTTAGATAAGTCCTCGATGGGATTGGCCCCCTTGTTGGTCAGAGAAGTCTTCAAGATCATCAGCGAAGTTAATCGCCAGGGCACTACTGTTCTGTTAGTAGAGCAAAATGCTAATATGGCTCTGACCATTGCACACCGGGGCTATGTTCTGGAAACCGGGCAAATCATCCTGGCAGGCTCAAGTCAGGAACTGGCCCGCGACCCGGTGGTCCGGCAGGCCTACCCGGGCCATTAGCAACTGGAATCAATATCAATCGTCCGTCTCCGTTATTCCTTTGTCGGCCTCAGGAGCTGCAGTCGCGGCGGTCTTATGGAAGCGTTGGCTCAGGCTATCCATAACCACATAGAATACCGGCACAAAGGGGATGGCCACCAGGGTTGAGGCCAGCATGCCGCCGAAGACGACGGTGCCGATGGCCTGCTGGCTGGCCGCACCCGCTCCTCGGGCGATTAACAGCGGCACCACCCCCAAGATAAAAGCGAAAGAGGTCATGACGATAGGGCGGAAACGGCGACGGGTGGCCTCGACCGCGGCCTCGCGACTGGTCATCCCCTCAGCCTGCAGTTCACGGGCGAATTCCACGATCAGGATGGCGTTCTTGCTGGCCAAGGCAATCATCAACACCAAGCCCACCTGAGTGTAGAGATTGTTATCGAAGCCCCGGATGATGAGGGCCAGCAGCACCCCCACCAAGGCCATGGGCACCACCAGGATAACCGCCGCCGGACTGGTCCAGCTTTCATAGAGGGCGGCCAACACCAGGAATACCAGGGTAATGGACAACAGGTAAATAAAATAGGCCTGGTGCCCCACTAGTTTTTCCTGATAAGCGGTGGCGGTCCAGTCGAAGGCCAGGCCCTGAGGCAGATTATTGGCAGCCACCTGCTCCATCAGATTGAGGGCTTGGCCGGAGCTAAAGCCCGGGGCCGCGGCCCCGAATACTGCTGCCGCGGGGTAGAGATTGTAGCGCGTGACCAACTCAGGGCCGAGGGTCCGCTTAACTTCCAGGAGGGTTCCCAGGGGAACCATTTCACCTTGAGCGTTGCGGACGTAGAGGTTTTTAATATCCTCCGGCCTCTTCCGAAAGGGGGCGTCAGCCTGAACATAGACCTGGAAGACCTGGTTGAATTTGTTGAAAAGATTTACATAGGCAGACCCCAGGTAGGCTTGCAGAGTATTGAATACGTTACTGAGCGGGATATTCAGCGATTCTGCCTTGGTCCGGTCAATGTCCAGAAAGAGTTGCGGGCTACGGGCGCTAAAGGTGGTGGCCAGGCCGTACAGGCCGGACTGGCCCCGGCTCGCCCGCAAAACTTCCGTAACCGCCTTCTGCAACTCGGCCAACCCTTGACTTTGGCGGTCTTCGATCATCATCTGGAAACCGCCGGACTGTCCTAAGCCATGGATCGGCGGCGGCACCAAGACCGCGATCTCCGCTTCCTCAATGGTGGCAAACTTATGCCTCAGATTAGCGATGATCCGGTCCTGGCTCAATTGGCTGCCCCGTGTGCTCCAATCCTCATAAGTCACAAAGGAAGTGAAGATATTAGGCACATTAGTCCCATCGAGGATGGAAAAGCCGCCAATGGTCACCCAACCGGCGATTCCTGGGACCTCCTTGATAATAGCATTGACTTTCTCCGAAACCCGGCGCACCCGGGGCTGAGCCGCGGCATCGGGTAATCGGGCCACTACGATCGCATATCCCTGGTCTTCGGTAGGCAGAAAGCCGGTGGCCATTGATGCGAACCGCCACCCGGCAACGGCGATAATCACAAAAAACAATATCATCATCAGGCCGCTCTGGTGCACCATGCGACTGACCAGGCTGACATAAGTGTGCTCAATTAAATCATAGACTTTATTAAATCCACGATAAAACAGGTTGAGTCGTCTCTCCTGATAGGGGCGCAGATACAGTGCGCATTGGGCCGGTTTGAGGGTGAGGGCATTGATGGCACTGATGATGGCGGTGGAGGCAATGACCAGGGCGAATTGCCGGAACAACTGCCCGGTGATGCCGGGCAGAAAGGCGGCGGGCAAGAATACTGCGGTGAGCACCAGGGTTATGCCCAGAACCGGCCCGGTTATCTCCCCCATGGCCTTAATAGTCGCCTCTTTCGGCGGAAGTCCCCTCTCAATATAGTAGGAAGAGTTTTCCACGATGACGATGGCATCGTCGACCACAATGCCAATGGCTAAAATCAGGGCAAACAGAGTCATCAGGTTGACCGTGAAACCGAGCAAGGCCATGGCTGCAAAAGCCCCGATGATGGTCACCGGCACCGTGGTGGCCGGGACCAGCATCGCCCGCCAGTTTTGTAAAAATACCATGATGACAATAAGCACCAGGATGCCAGCTTCAAGTAAGGTGGTGTAAACGGCGTGAATGGCCTCATCGACGAATTTGGTGGTGTCGTAAATAATCTCGTATCTTAAACCTTCCGGGAAGGTCCGGCTCATTTCGGTCATGGCCTGCCGCACCTGGTTGGCGACATTGATAGAATTGGCGCCGGGCAAGGCATAAACCAGGATTTGTGAGGCATGGTGACCGCTTACCCCAGCAAAATTGCTATAATACTGTTGGCTCAGCTCGACCCGGGCAACATCCCGCACCCGAACAATTTCCGCGGTTTCGCCCCGCACGCTTTTGACGATGATATTTTCGAACTGCTCCACGTCCGAGAGTCGGCCCAAGGCATTAATGGTGAATTGGCAGGCTTGGTCCGGGGGCACCGGTGGTCCCCCGAGTTGTCCGGCTGCCACTTGGACGTTTTGCTGCTGGATGGCGTTTACCACATCCAGGGTAGTCAGAGAGTAATCCTGGAGCTTGTTGGGATCCAGCCAGACCCGCATACTATAAGGCCCGGCACCAACAACGTTGATCTGACCGACGCCTGGCAGCCGGGCCAGCGGATATTGCAGGTTGATCACGCCATAATTAGACAGGAAAGTCTCATCGTAGCGATCGTCCTCCGAGTAGAGACTGATCACCAGCAGAATATTGGGAGAGACTTTCTTGATAGTAATTCCCTGGGATTGGACGGTTTCTGGAAGTTGGGGCAAGGCGCTGTTTACCATATTCTGCACCAGGGCCAGTGAGGCATTGAGATCAGTGCCCACCTCAAACGTGACGGTTAAGGTGTAATTTCCGGTACTGGAGCTGGTTGAAGACAGGTAAATGGATTTTTCCACCCCGTTAACCGCCTGTTCAATGGGAATTCCTACCGTATTGGCCACGATCTCGGCGCTGGCCCCCGGATAATTAGTGGTTATCTGGATGGTTGGCGGAACGATTTCTGGATACTGCGCCACCGGCAATGTGAACAGGCAGACCAGACCGAGAAGGATGATGATGATGGCAATCACGTTGGCAAAGATGGGCCGTTCGATGAAAAAGCGGGAGATCATGGGACTGCTTTTTTCGGCTTGGCCTGGTTAGAAGTCATTTCGCCCTTTTGTTCTGAGCCTTCTTGTCCTTCTTGGACCGGGGTCACTGGTTTGCCAGGAATGGCCCGCAACAGCCCGTTGATAATGACACGCTCGTCCCCCGTTAACCCTTCTTCAATAACGCGCCAGTCGTCAACTTTAGCGCCGAGCTGGACCTGACAGCGGACCACTACATTTTGGTCATCAACTAGTAGGACATAGGATCCCTGTTGGTCGTAACCAATGGCCACCTCCGGCACCAGGAGGGCCGACCTTTCTTTTCTCACCGGGATCCGCAGCCGGGCGAATAAGCCGGATAGAATTTTTCCGTCCGGATTGGGGAAGACCCCACGCAACAGCAAGGTGCCGGTGGTTGGACTAAGGCTGATCGCGGCGAAATCTAGGTAACCCTGATGGGGAAAACCCTGTTCGTCAGCCAGTCCTAAATAAACCGGGTATTTTTTATCCTGATTGGATTCACCTTCCTTGGGAGACTCGTCCCTAAGACGCAGTAAGTCTATCTCATTGATATTGAAATAAGCATATATCGGGTCAATCTGATTGATCTCCGCCAGCACCGTTTCCTGGCCAGCGCCGACCAGATTGCCGGGGTCTTTGAGACGGCGATCGATCCGCCCGTCAAAGGGCGCGGTGACCCGGGTATAGCTCAGATCGAGTTTGGCCAGGTCCCGTTGGGCCTTGGCAGCCAGGAGTGCGGCCTGGGCCGCATCCCGCTCATACCGCCAGCGATCGACATCGGTTTGCGCCGCCGCCTTCTGTTCCACCAGCCTCAGGAACCGGGCAAACTCAGTGCGGGCATGGTCGAGACGGGCCTGATTAGCCAGCACTTCGGCTTCCGCCTGCCGAAGTTTGGCTTCGTAAGTATCCTGTTGAATAAGGAACAACAATTGCCCCTTTTTTACGTGTTCGCCGTCCTGGAAGAGCACCTTTTCCAGGTAGCCCTCCACCCGTGCCCGGAGTTCTACGGTATTAAACGCCAGGGTATTGCCGGTAAATTCCAGGTAATCGGTAACCACCTGTTGCTTGGGTAGGGCTACCGTAACCTGAGGAGGGGGCGGCGGCGCATAGGTATTGCTTTCGCCACACCCCATGGTTACTACGATCAGAATCTGGATTATTGCCCACCCAAGACGCCTTAACACCCCAAATGATTCTGGTTTACAAGAAACCATGATTCCAAACTCCAAGTTCGGATAAGAATGAACCAGACATTAATCTGGCGGGGAGGGCACATAGTCTACCGGGGTTAACAATCTTCCCCAGTTAGTACGTTTCGCCATAACTTCTTTGGTCGCGGTCGGGACAAAATCCCGTCCCTGACGAAGCTGCCAACCACCGCCCAGGGCCCGATAGACTCCGACCAGATTGCTGGAGATGTGGCCCATTGTCCTGGCCAGATTGTCTTGCTGTTGAAGCAGGGCTTGTTGGGCGGTCAGGACGGTGGTGAAATCGGTGATCCCCTCCCGATATTGCAGAACCGCCAGATCTAAAGAACGTATGGCCGCGGCCGCGCTTTCCGCCAGAAACTCAGCCCGTTCTTGCGCCCTTAGAAAGGCGATCAGGGCGTCCTCCACCTCTTGTTGCGCCTTCAGAACGGTATTCTGATAAGCGATGAGCCGCTCCTGAAACCGAGCATCCTGGATCCGTACCCGGTTGGTGAGGCGGCCATAGTTAAGAATATTCCATAAAAAGGAGGGGCCGATAGAGCCGGTGCGGCTGCGCCATTCGAACATATCCCCCAAAGAAAAGCTTCTCACATCACTGGCCTGGAAACCGAAGGAGCCGGTCAAGGAAAAAGCCGGGTAGAGATCGGCTTTGGCAATGCCGATTCTGGCACACTGTGATGCGGCTTGCAATTCAGCACGGCGAATATCCGGCCGCCGACGCAGCAGGTCCGCGGGGATGCCGACCACCACTTGGGGCGGGGGCGCGGGAATCTCCGACTTACCGGCCAGCAAGTCGGCCAGTTGACCCGGTGGCCGGCCCAGCAAAATGCTGAGGGCATGTCGGGCCTGACGCAGTTGCGTGTCGAGGGTGGGGATAGTGGCCTGGGTGCTGGCCAGCACCGTCTTGGCCTGCTCCACGTCTCGCTGAGAGGTGGTGCCGCCCTGGAACCGGGCCTCAGCGATCTGCAAACTTTCTTTCTGGAGCTCGACATTGCGGCGAGCAATGCTCAGCCGTTTTTCCAGAGTCCGGCTTAAGATATAAAAAGTCGCCACTTCGGCGGTGAGACTCACCAGGGTACTATCATAATTGGCAATGGTAGCCGCCAGGCTGGCATCGGCGGACTCAATGGCCCGGCGGAATTTGCCCCAGAAGTCGATTTCCCAACTGGCTCCCAACCCGATCTGGGACTGGGCATAGCCTAATTCACTGCCCGGCACCGCCTGTGGCGAGCGCCCACTTTCTCTAATCTTTTCCACCGAGCCGAAGGCTTGTTGAGTCTGGGGAAACAACTCGCCTACCGCGACCCCGAGTTGAGCCCGGGCCTCCAGCACCCGCACCCCGGCGAGGCGCAGGTTCAGGTTCTCCTGATAGGCTAAATCGATGAGCTGGTTGAGAACCGGATCATTGAAAACCTGCCACCAGTCCCGGTACTCTGCAAAATCCGTTTTCACCCGCTTATCATCCACTTCCAGCCAGTTATCCAACACCTTGACCGGAGGCCGCACATAGTCCGGCCCCACTTTGGTGCAACCGTAAGCGAGGACTAAGAGTAGGGCCAGCCCAAAAAATCTGCCCCGGCCCGGATGGCCTGGCCGATTACCATTAAAAATTTTGGGGCTTAGCTTAATCTGGTTGCACAGAGCCATGGTTTTTTGTCCTTATTCACTGGTGACGATGGAAAATTTATCGTGTCAAGATAGATCTGAACTGCTCATCGTAAGTCTTTGACAAGGTTGTCCGGGGGAGAGCGACGGACCTCTCCCTCAATTCGTCCGCCTGCAATGATCCTCCTTAACAGCCAAATCAGCCGCCTCGTGGAAAAAGCAGAGCTTACAGAATTGTGATATTCGAGGCAGCCAGGCTATTCCCCTGCCCCCCAGCCTTCCTTTAATGAACCAGTATCATAGTTGACTTTACCGCAAATGAAAAGCAAAAAACTAATAACTATGGATGTCGATTACTATCAGGATAGATAATAATGCTCTGATTTACTTGCAGGCGCAGAAAAAAAGGCCGGGTACTCAGGCCTTTTGCCATTTGATAGATTTATCCGGCAAACTTTACCAGCTAATCTTAAGTTATTTCTGATCAGCTTTATTCGGCGTGTTGGGAACCGCGCAGTTTTCTAACTCAGACCCCAGGTAGGCTTGCCGGACCCGGGGATTATCCTGGACCTCGAGAGGGGTGCCCTCGGCAATGATGAGGCCATGATCCAGAACGGTCAACCGTTCGCAGATCCCCATGACAAATTTTATATTGTGTTCGATCAACAAGATGGTGAGCTGATAGCGCTTTCGGAGATTTTGTAAAAATTCCATTAACTCGATGGTTTCCTGGGGGTTGAGTCCGGCGGCTGGTTCATCCAACAGCAGCAATTGGGCCCCGGTAGCCAGGGCCCGGGCAATTTCCAGGCGGCGCTGGTGTCCGTAGGGCAGTTGCCCGGCTTTCTCCTGGGCCTGATCCGGCAGGCCCACCTCCTCCAGCAGGTCCAGGCTGCGTTTCAAGTCCTGGCTTTCTTCACGAATAAAGCGGGGCAGCCGGCCGATCGCTTCCCAGAAGCTGGCCCGGGTGCGCCAGTGGCAGGCCACCAAAATATTTTCAAGGACACTCAAATCCCCAAACAGCCGGATATTTTGGAAGGTACGGCCAATACCTCGGTGGGCCAGGCGTTGCGGGGGCAAGTGGGTGATGTCCGCGCCCCGGAAAAAAATCTGGCCGGAGGTTGGCCGCAGAAAACCGCTGATCAGATTAAAGACCGTAGTTTTGCCGGCTCCATTGGGTCCGATAAGGCCGTGCAAAGTTCCCTCTGGCAAACTGAGCCGGAAATTTTCCAAGGCCGTCAGGCCGCCGAAGCGCATGCTTAGATCACGGATCTGCAGCAGGGCCATGGATGTTCCCATAACTAATCCTTATGAGGAAATTTGGGGGAGATAGCTGCCCTGCTGGTACTGTTCCCAGGCCCGCCGGATGACCGTGGCGGTATAATCGGCTAGTTGATAATCCGCCAGTTCAGAGAAGAGCACAAACCGGGCATCAGTAATATCGGAGCCGGTCCGCAGGGGGCCTTGCCGGTATTGGCAGACATAATCGATCAGCACATAATGATAAGGAACCCGCCCTTGGCCATCCCGATAGATGCGCTCCAGGACCGCGGTAATCCCCAGCACCTCGACGGTCAAGGAGGTTTCCTCCATCAGCTCTCGGATCAGAGCCGCTTCCAGAGATTCTCCCACTTCCACGGCACCGCCCGGCAGGCTCCAGGACCCTTGCCCCGGTTCCTGGCCGCGGCGGACCACCAGCACCCTATCCTCTTTAAAAATAACCGCCCCGACGCCGATAATGGGTTGATCAGGATAATGGCGTTTCATGGATTTGGTTTTTTATTTTTACTGATTACTGACTGCTGACCACCGATAACTCATAACTGTAAGTTTGTCAAATTTCTACTCTCAAAGAACGTTTGACCCGGATAGCGGCGGCTCCACCGACCGGACACTTGTTTTCACAGATGCCGCAGCCGATACAACGATCAGTCACCACTAACGGCAGTTTCACGGTGTGGAGCTGACCGTCGATGTCTCGTATCTGCCCGTCATGAAAGATTATGGCCTTGGGAGCTACCGGACAGTGTTCTTCACAGACCAGACAGTCGCGGCCTTCGGTATAGACGATACAGCGAGAGTGATCAATGAAGGCGGTGCCCAAGGGACTCAATTTTTTGACTTCCAGGGGCAAGGCCGGAATGGCACCGGTCGGACAGACCTGGCTGCATAGATTACAGGAATATTCACAATATCCCAGGCGCGGCACCAACCGGGGAGTGTAAAGGCCATCCAGCCCCGCCTCCCACAGAGTAGGCTGAAGACCATTGGTGGGGCAGACTTTCATACACTGACCGCAGCGCACGCAGCGGGCCAGAAATTCGGCTTCCGAACCAGCTCCCGGCGGCCGGATGAGGTATTCCTCCGGGCGGCGGGCCACCGACCCCAAACGGACCACCGGTACCATCGCCACCCCTGCGGCCAAGGCCAGGACTACCTGGCGGCGGCCCAAATCAATGGCGGGTTTGGTGGCTTTGCTGCCCCAGACAAAACTGACCCGATTTTGGGGACAACGGGCCAGACAGGTAAGACATAACTGACATTCGGCGGGTTGATGTCTGGGTGTGGAATCGTTACCGACGGCCCCCATCTTGCACAGTTCTTGACAATCGCCGCAGTCGGGGCAGATATTTACCGGCTGGCGGCGCAGCCAGGCAAATCGAGCCACCAGACCATAAAGCGCCCCCAACGGGCATAAGGCCCGACACCAGAACCGCCGGTCCAGGGCTTCCAGGACAACCACCAGGACAAAGAGCCCCAGGGTCAAAAAGGGCAGCAGGTAAACCAGAGGCTGAAAGGGCAATACGGTCGCTTTCAAGAAGCCATAAAGCGGTTCCGTCACATAGGTGAGGGGTTGGCCCCAGCGATAGGTCTGTAAGGCCACGCTTTCCACCCCGTAACCAAAGGCAGGATAAAAGACCAGGGCTAAGCTGCGATAGAGCAGGCAGAGAGGATCAAATAATCCAGCCAGATTAACGGAGAACAAGGCTCCGGCCAGCAGCAGCAGTAACAGGTAATATTTCACCCGGCGCCACCGCTGGGCAACGCCCTGATCCAGGCGATCCTTAAACAGCAAATGG
>JAFDGA010000033.1 GCA_019309545.1 Deltaproteobacteria bacterium | reverse complement strand
GCGGGCCAAATGCTTGGTGATCGCCGAGGTCAAGGTCGTCTTGCCATGATCAATATGTCCAATGGTCCCCACATTCACATGCGGCTTCTTGCGCTCAAACTTCTTCTTGGCCATGTTGAACTCCTTCTCATAATCTCTACCAATATCCTGCTGCCATAAGGCTTAATTGCTTGATTTGCCTCGCCCGATAATGTCCTCGACGAGATTCTGGGGCACCGGTTCGTAACGGCCAAATTGCATGGTAAATACCGCCCGCCCCTGGGTAGCGCTCCGAAGATCGGTGGCATATCCGAACATGTTCGCCAGGGGGACCTCGGCTTGGATATTTTGCACCCCGCCACGGCTCTCCAGACCCTTGACTCGCCCCCGCCGGGAATTGAGATCACCGATCACTTCGCCCACAAACTCCTCTGGTACTACCACTTCCACTAACATCACCGGTTCCAACAGTATGGGTCGGGCTTTTTTGACTCCCTCTTTGAAACCCAAAGAACCGGCGACATGAAAGGCTCTTTCGGAGGAATCTACCTCATGATAAGAACCATCCACCAGCGCCACCTTAATGTCCACCAGGGGGTAGCCAGCCAAGACGCCGGTCTCCAGGGCCTCACGCACGCCTTTTTCTACCGCCGGGATATATTCTTTGGGTATTGCCCCGCCAATGATCCGGTTTTCAAATTCAAAACCCTGGCCTGCGGGTTGCGGACTCAGTTCCAGCCACACATGACCATACTGGCCGCGGCCCCCGGTCTGACGGACAAACCGTCCTTCCGCCTTGACCGGCTGGGTAATAGTTTCCCGATAGGCCACCTGGGGACGGCCAACCTGCGCGTCAACTTTAAATTCCCGCAGCAGCCGATCAACGATGATCTCCAGATGCAATTCCCCCATGCCGGAAATAATCGTCTGTCCGGTCTGGGGATCGCTGTGGACCCGGAAGGACGGATCTTCTGAGGCGATTTTATGCAAAGCCTGTCCCAACTTATCCTGATCAGCCTTGGTTTTGGGTTCGATGGCGATATCGATGACCGCCATCGGCACCTCCATGGTGGTTAGCACCACGGGGGCCCGCTCATCACACAGCGTGTCACCCGTACCGGTCTGGCGCAGGCCTACGGCGGCGACAATATCGCCGGCGTAAGCCTCTTTAATATCTTCTCTTTTGTTAGCGTGCATCTTGAGCAGGCGACCGATCTTTTCCTTCACTCCTTTGGAAGCATTGTAGACTGTGGTGCCGCTTTGCATGACGCCCGAATATAGTCGCAAAAAGGTCAGATGGCCGACAAACGGGTCCGACAACAGCTTAAAGGCCAGCGCCGCCAGGGGAGCGGCATCATCGGCCGGCCTCTCCTCTTCTTCCCCATTCGGATTCAGTCCCACTACCGGAGGAATATCACTGGGAGCCGGGAGGTAATCAATTACGGCATCTAATAGCGCCTGCACCCCTTTATTTTTAAAGGCCGACCCGCAGAGTACCGGTACCACCTGCAAGTTGATGGTCCCTTGTCGTAATACCCGCCGCAAATCCGCAGGCCTGATCGGTCGATCGGCCAGATAATCCTCCATCAGATCGTCGTCTAGTTCGGCCAGGGCCTCCACCAGCCGGTGGCGACTTTCCTCCGCCTGGCCCTGCAACTCGGAGGGAATCGCGGCCACCTGAAACTTGTCCCCCAGAGCTGAGTCAATATAAACAATAGCCTGCATATTTACCAAATCGATCATTCCTTGGAATTTATCTTCTGCGCCCAGGGGCAATTGCACTAATACCGGATTGGCTTTTAAGCGCTTCCTGATCATGTCGACCGTCCCGAACAGATCAGCCCCGACCCGGTCCATTTTGTTCACGAAGGCCAATCTGGGCACCCCATAATGATCAGCCTGGCGCCACACGGTCTCCGATTGGGGTTCAACCCCGCCGACCGCACAGAAAACCGCCACCACCCCATCCAATACCCGTAACGACCGCTCCACTTCAATGGTAAAATCCACATGCCCGGGAGTATCAATGATATTAATGCGATGATCTTTCCAAAAACAGGTGGTAGCTGCTGAAGTAATGGTAATCCCCCGTTCCTGCTCCTGTGCCATCCAATCCATCACCGCCTGGCCGTCGTGAACCTCCCCCATCTTATAGGTAACACCGGTATAGTAGAGAATTCGTTCCGTGGTTGTGGTTTTGCCCGCATCAATATGAGCCATTAGGCCGATGTTTCTGACCCGCGTCAGCGGGATACTCCGTGGCAACTCCTTCTACCTGTCCTCTCCTTACCAGCGATAATGGGCAAAGGCCTTGTTAGCTTCAGCCATCCGGTGGGTATCTTCTCGTTTTTTGATGGCCCCACCTCGATGATTAAAGGCGTCCAGCAATTCCCCGGCCAACTTGGCCTCCATGCTCTTTTCCGATCGCTCTTTGGCATACTGGATCAGCCAGCGAATGGCTAATGAAGTGCGGCGATCAGGCCGTACCTCCACCGGCACCTGGTAGGTCGCGCCTCCTACCCGTCGGGATTTGACCTGAATGAGCGGCCGGACATTGTCCAGCGCCTTATGGAAGACCTTCAGAGGCTCTTCTTGGGTACGCCGCCCGATGATGTCCAACGAATTGTATAAAATGGATTCGGCCAGACTTTTCTTGCCCCGCCGCATCAATCCGTTGACGAAGCGGGCTACCAGCGCATCCTTAAATTTGGGATCGGGGATAATCGGGCGTTTGACCACCTCCCGTTTTCTAGGCATCGTCTAACACTCCAGATAAAGTATGGAAAGATGTTTTTCAGAACCTCATTTAGGCTTTTTGGTGCCATACTTGGACCGACCCTGGCGGCGATCCTGCACCCCCACCGAATCGAGTGTGCCCCGCACTACATGGTAGCGCACTCCCGGCAGGTCTTTGACCCGACCGCCACGGATCAGCACTACCGAGTGCTCTTGTAAATTGTGGCCCACCCCGGGTATATAGGTGGTCACCTCAATACCGTTGGTCAACCGCACTCGGGCGACTTTGCGCAAAGCCGAGTTGGGTTTCTTCGGAGTGGTGGTGTAAACTCGCAGGCATACCCCGCGTTTTTGTGGACAACTTTTCAAGGCCGGGGTTGTCTTCTTTTTCTTGATTTTTTCCCGGCCTTTTCGAACCAGTTGGTTTATCGTCGGCATTCTTTACTCCATTTGCCTCAGGCCTTGTTTAGCCAAACCTTAAAATCTCTCATTTATATCGAATTACCCAGTCAATGTCAAGGTACATTGTTTATTCCGGATTACCAGGGACCATTTCCTCGGGAAATTGCAATTGTAACTGACGGTAACAGGGCAAGCCGGTTCCGGCCGGAATCGGTCGTCCCATGATAACGTTTTCTTTTAATCCCCGCAAGTAATCGATTCTACCCGCCACCGCGGCGTCGGCCAGGACTTTGGTGGTCTCCTGAAACGAGGCGGCCGAAATCCAGCTTTCGGTGGACAGGGAGGCTTTGGTGATGCCTAACAACAGGGGTTCGGCGATAGCGGGCTGCTTACCCTGACGCATAATCTCTTCGTTCTTTTCTTCAAAGACAAACTTTTCCACCTGTTCCCCGACCAGGAAGTTGGTATCTCCCGGATCCGTGACCCGGACCCGGCGCAGCATTTGCCGGACGATGACCTCGATATGCTTGTCGTTGATCTTCACTCCTTGCAGGCGGTAAACCTCCTGAACTTCGTCCACCAAATAGCGGGCCAATTTTTTGATTCCGCTGATGGCCAGGATATCATGGGGATTGGCCGAACCATCCATGAGTGGTTCGCCATCCCGAACATAATCCCCTTCTTGAACGGCAATGTGTTTACCTTTGGGAATGATGTATTCTTTGGTCTCCCCGACCTCAGGGGTGACAATAATTTTCCGTTTACCCTTGGACTGGCGGCCATAGCTGACCACCCCGCTGATCTCGCTGATCACCGCGTTTTCTTTGGGTTTGCGGACCTCGAAAAGCTCGGCCACCCGGGGCAAGCCGCCGGTAATGTCTTTGGTTTTGGTGGTCTCCCGCGGAATCTTGGCGATAATATCGCCTGGACTGACCAGATCTCCCTCATTTACCATGAGAATGGCTCCCACTGGCAGATGATATCGGGCCACCGCCTGGGTCCCCGGAATACGGGCGGTCTTGCCAGCCTCATCCTTAATGGAGATCCGGGGTCGCATTTCGGGTTCGCGCGACTCAATGATGGCCTTGGAAGACTTGCCGGTAACTAAATCCACCTTCTCCTGCATGGTGACATTATCGATGATATCACCGAACTTGACCTGACCCCCGACTTCGGTCAGGATGGGGTTGGTATAGGGGTCCCACTCGATCAGCACCTGCTCCGGAAAGACTTCCTGGCCTTCAACTACCCGTAGCCGGGCTCCATAGGTGACCGGATAGCGTTCGCGTTCGATGCCCTTTTCGCTGACCACCACTAATTCCGCCTGGCGACTGAGGGCTACCAGATTGCCGGTCACGTCGGTAACCGTCTTCATGTTTTCAAAGCGCACCCAGCCGTGGTTGCGGGCCACATGGTAACTTTGCTCCGCCCGGCGGGAGGCGGTGCCGCCAATATGGAAGGTCCGCATGGTCAATTGGGTCCCCGGCTCGCCAATGGATTGGGCCGCGATAATACCGATCGCCTCCCCAATGTTCACTTGGATGCCATGAGCCAGATCGCGGCCGTAACATCTGACGCAAACCCCGCGGCGACTTTGGCAGGTCAATACCGATCGGATACGCACCCGCTCTATACCCGCCTCCTCAATGCGTTGGGCCGCGTCCTCATCGATCTCTTGGTTGGCCCGGACCAGAACCTCGCCGGTGTGGGGATCAATAATGTCTTCCAGGGCATTACGTCCCAACACCCGCTCACCGACCCGCTGGATGATCTCCCCGCCTTCAATCAGCGGGGTTACCTCGATACCGTCAATGGTGCCGCAGTCTTCTTCGGTAATCACGCAGTCCTGGGCCACATCCACCAGACGTCGGGTCAGATAACCCGAGTTGGCCGTCTTTAAGGCCGTATCCGCCAACCCCTTGCGGGCCCCGTGGGTGGAGATAAAGTATTGCAGCACGGTCAGGCCCTCGCGGAAGTTGGCGGTAATAGGAGTTTCGATGATTTCTCCGGAAGGTTTGGCCATCAGTCCCCGCATCCCGGCCAACTGCCGCATCTGGTCTTTACTGCCCCGCGCTCCGGAATCAGCCATCATGAAAATCGGGTTAAAGCTGGTGGTTTCTTCCTGCAAATCGTGGACCCGACCCTGAGAATCAACCTTTTGTCCGCTAACTGCCTCCCGGGCCATCTCGCCGATCATCTCCGCCGCCACCTCATCGGTCGCCTTGGCCCAGATATCTACTACCTTATTATACTTTTCGCCTTCGGTAATCAGACCTTCACGATATTGTTCTTCGACCAAAGAAGCTTCGGCCTGGGCCGTCTGGAGAATCTCGGCTTTTCGGGCCGGAATCACCATATCAGTGATGGAGATGGAGATGCCAGCCTGAGTAGCATATTTATATCCCATATCTTTCAAACGGTCGGCCAGCAACACGGTATTTTTAATTCCGGTCTGACGATAGGCCTGGGCCACCAGCTTGCGGATCTCCTTTTTGGTCATGGTCCGATTGATAGAGTCAAAGGGGATGCCCTCCGGCAGGATCTCCTTAAGCAACACCCGGCCCACGGTGGTATCAACGATCCGGCCATCGATCCGCACCGGGATGCGGGCATGGAGATCCACCACCCCTTGATCGTAGGCAATCCGAACTTCCTCGGGAGAGGAAAAGGGGATCGGCTTTTCGCCATTAAGGGGAACCCGTTCCCCCTTGGCCAAGGGCCGTTCCCGGGTGAGATAATAAAGCCCCAAAACAATGTCCTGCGAGGGTACGATAATCGGCTCGCCATTGGCCGGGGAGAGAATGTTATTGGTGGACATCATCAACACCCGGGCCTCAATCTGAGCCTCTAACGACAGGGGTAGATGAACCGCCATCTGATCGCCATCAAAGTCAGCGTTAAAGGCAGTACACACCAGGGGATGGAGTTGAATGGCCTTACCTTCCACTAGGATCGGCTCAAAAGCCTGGATCCCTAAGCGATGCAGGGTCGGGGCCCGGTTGAGCAATACCGGATACTCCCGAACCACCTCATCCAGAGAATCCCAGACCTCGGGGGTCTCTTTCTCCACCAGCCGCTTGGCGGCTTTGATGGTATTGACAAATCCATTGGTAACCAGCTCGTGATAGACAAAGGGCTTGAAGAGTTCCAGGGCCATTTTCTTGGGCAGGCCGCACTGATGCAGACGCAGATCCGGGCCAATGACGATCACTGAACGCCCGGAATAATCCACCCGTTTACCCAACAGGTTCTGCCGGAAACGGCCCTGTTTACCTTTGAGCATATCGCTCAAGGACTTCAGAGGCCGTTTGTTGGGTCCGGTGATGGTTTTCCCCCGCCGGCCATTATCAAAGAGGACATCCACTGACTCTTGTAACATCCGCTTTTCATTACGGATAATGATCTCTGGGGCATCCAGCTCAATCAATCTTTTCAAGCGGTTATTCCGATTGATGACCCGCCGGTAGAGGTCATTCAGATCTGAAGTTGCAAACCGGCCACCATCCAAAGGGACCAGCGGACGGAGGTCGGGGGGCAGCACCGGAATGACCGAAAGTACCATCCATTCCGGACGAATCCCGGAATCTTTAAAGGCATCGATCACCTTGAGCCTTTTACCAAGCTTCTTACGCTTGGCCTCGGAACTGGTTTTGGCGATTTCCTCCCGCAGGCGGTCGGACAGGGTAGCCAGGTCGATCGACTTTAGCATGGCCTCGATGGCTTCCGCCCCCATGCCCGCCTCAAACTCCTCACCATGTTCCTCTCGGGCCTGGCGATACTTTTCTTCTGACAGCAGTTCGCCCTGGTGCAAGGGCGTATCTTTGGGATCAATCACCACATAGGACTCAAAGTAGAGGATTTTTTCCAGTTCCCGAAGGGTGAGATCCAATAGATTGCCGATTTTACTGGGCAAACTCTTTAGAAACCAGATGTGCACCACCGGACTGGCCAGTTCGATGTGGCCCATCCGTTCGCGGCGCACCTTGGATTGGATGACTTCAACGCCACACTTTTCGCAGACTATGCCGCGGTGCTTCATGCGCTTGTATTTCCCGCAATTGCACTCATAGTCCTTGGTGGGGCCGAAGATTTTGGCGCAGAACAATCCGTCCCGTTCCGGTTTAAAGGTGCGGTAATTTATGGTTTCCGGCTTCTTTACCTCGCCATGCGACCAGGAGCGGATCATCTCCGGTGAGGCCAACGAGATGCGGACTGCATTAAAATTGAGCGGATCTTTGGGTTTGGCAAAGATATTATTAAGATCTTCTAAGGCTACTTCCCTTGGTTTATTCATCGCTTTCTGTGCCCTTTTGTTCCTGGTCCTCCAACAGCTCGATATTCAAAGCCAGACTTTGCAACTCCCGAACCAGGACATTAAAAGATTCTGGCAAACCAGCTTCGAGGTCATATTGACCCTTGGCGATTTTTTCATACATCCGGGTCCGACCCGCGACGTCGTCGGATTTGACGGTGAGAAATTCCTGGAGGGAATAGGCGGCGCCGTAGGCCTCCATGGCCCAAACCTCCATCTCTCCCAGCCGCTGTCCGCCGAATTGGGCTTTGCCTCCCAGCGGCTGTTGGGTGACTAGTGAATAGGGACCGATGGAGCGGGCATGGATCTTGTCATCCACCAGGTGGTGGAGTTTCATCATGTACATGATACCGACCGTCACCTCTCGATCAAAGGGCTCGCCGGTCCGGCCATCGAACAGCTTGGCCTTGCCCACCTCTGGGACGCCGGCTTCTTTCAAACAGGTCTGAATCTCTTCCTCAGTAGCCCCGTCAAAGACCGGGGTTGCCATATAAATGCCTTCTTTGTAGTACCTCTCCCATAGTTCCCGCAAATCATCATGGGTGGCATTCTCCAGCCAGGCATCCATGGCCGGGTTTTGGTAAATCCGTTTCAAACGGTTTTTAATGGCATCTAGTTGGTAAAATTGATCAATCATGCGGCCGATTTGGTGTCCCAGAGCCTGGGAGGCCCACCCCAGATGTGTCTCCAGCACCTGCCCGACATTCATGCGGGACGGTACCCCCAAAGGATTGAGCACGATATCCACCGGAGTGCCATCCTCAAAGTACGGCATGTCCTCCACCGGTAAGATCCGGGAGACCACCCCTTTGTTGCCGTGCCGCCCGGCCATTTTATCCCCTACCGCCAGCTTGCGTTTCAAGGCCACAAAGACCTTGACCATCTTGATGACTCCGGGAGGCAGTTCGTCGACCTTGCGCAGCCGTTCGATTTTGTCCTCGAAGATCATATTCACCAGGTGCAGTTGCTCCTGATAGTTATCCAGGAGTTTGTCGACCTGCTCTTCTATTCCGGGCTTAGCAAAGGAAATATGGCGCCAGTATTCCATCGGCAGTTGGGCCACCAGCTCAGAGGTAACTTCACCACCCGCCTCTAAAATAACGGTCCCCTGGCGTTCATCTTCCAATGCCGATTCCACTTTCTGGCCGGTCAACAAATCGGACAGTTTATGAGTAAAGCTATGGGTCAGGATAGCCAGTTCGTCACCCTGATCTTTCTGTAACTTGGCCACGGCCTCATCTTCGATCGACCGGCTCCGGGAATCTTTCTCGATCCCCTTACGGGAAAATACCCGGGCATCGATTATTACCCCTTCAATTCCAGGGGGCACTCGTAACGAGGTGTCCCGAACATCACCAGCCTTTTCCCCAAAAATAGCTCGTAATAATTTCTCTTCCGGGGAAAGCTGGGTTTCCCCCCGCGGAGTGATTTTACCTACCAGGATATCGCCGGTTTTGACCTCGGCGCCGATCCGGATGATGCCGCTCTCATCCAGATTGCGCAAGGCATCTTCACCCACATTGGGGATGTCTCGGGTAATCTCTTCTTTCCCTAGTTTGGTATCCCGAGCCAGGATCTCGAATTCTTCGATATGAATCGAAGTATAAACATCCTCTTTGGCGATCCGCTCGCTCACCAGGATAGAGTCTTCAAAGTTGTACCCGCCCCAGGGCATGAAGGCCACCATGACGTTTTTGCCCAGAGCTAATTCCCCTGCCGCAGTAGCCGGGCCATCAGCAATAATCTGACCTTTTTCGACCCGCTCGCCGCGGCGCACAATGGGTCGCTGATTGAAACAGGTATTCTGGTTGGTGCGCTGGAATTTGATCAGTTTATAAATATCTACCAGGGAGTTTGATTCCTCCGGGCCGCCGTTATCGGCTCGGACCACAATGCGCGAGGCGTCCACATCTTCGACAATGCCACTCCGTCGGGCGATGATGGTCACCCCGGAGTCTCGGGCCACCACCCCCTCCATGCCAGTCCCGATCACCGGGGAATTACAGGTCAACAGGGGCACTGCTTGGCGTTGCATGTTAGAACCCATTAAGGCCCGGTTGGCATCATCGTTTTCCAGGAAGGGGATCAACGACGAAGCCACACTCACCAATTGATTGGGCGATACGTCCATGAAGTCAACCTCTTTCGGGTGGACCATGACGAACTCTCCGGCTTTGCGGGCCGAAACCAAGTCCGAGACAAATCGACCTTCAGAGTCCAGGGGAGCATTGGCCTGGGCGATGACATGTTCACCCTCGTCCAGCGCGCTTAAGTAAAGGACTTCCTTGGTAACATGGGGTTCCACCCGGCCATTGACCTCTTTTTTCTCTACCACCCGATAGGGCGTTTCGATGAAGCCGAATTCATTAACCCGGGCGTAAGTGGACAGCGAAACAATGAGACCGATGTTGGGACCTTCCGGAGTCTCAATCGGGCAGATGCGGCCATAATGGGTGGGATGGACATCTCGAACTTCAAAGCCGGCCCGTTCCCGGGTCAAGCCACCTGGTCCCAGGGCGCTCAAGCGGCGCTTGTGGGTAATCTCGGAAAGCGGGTTAGTCTGATCCATGAACTGCGACAACTGACTGGTACCAAAGAATTCCTTGACTACCGCCGACACCGGTTTGGCGTTGATCATATCATGGGGCATCAGGGTATCGATGTCTTGCAGGCTCATCCGCTCCCGGATGGCTCGCTCCATCCGCACCAGACCGATGCGATATTGATTCTCCAACAATTCCCCTACGGCCCGCACCCGACGATTGCCCAGGTGGTCGATATCATCTACTGGCCCCTCCTGGTCTTTCTGGGTGATCAACTCCTTGACGGCGTAAAGAATATCTTCCCTGGTAAGAGTGGTGTGGGTAAGGGGCAAATCGCGTTTTAACCTCAAATTGAGCTTCAGACGACCAACCGGGGATAAATCATAATACTCCGGTTTGAAGAACAGGTTCTGAAAGAAGTTAAGCGCCACCTCAAGAGTGGGAGGATTGCCGGGCCGCAACCGTTTATAGATCTCCAGGATTGCTTCCCGCATGTTGCTGGTTTTGTCCACCGCCAGGGTATCGCGCAAACACGGACTGACATTTAGACCATCGATATACAGCAGGTCCAGTTCCTGGACACCCCGTTGCCGCAGCAGATCGAGTTTTTCCTCGGTGATATAGTCGTTACAGGGGACCAACACCTCTCCGCTTTGGGGGTCCAGAATGTCATGGGCTACCACTCTATTGATAAGTTCGGCACTAGTGCCGGACAGATATTCCACCCCGGCCTCTTGCATCTTACGAATAGACGCCGGGGTCACCTTCTTCAATTTCTTGACCATCACTTCCCCGGTCCGGGGATCGACGATGTCGCTGACCGCTTTCTTGTTGAGCAGAAAATCTGGGATGAACTTCCGCCTACAGGTTTCCCCTTCCAGATAGATCTTCTCGGTCTGGAAGAAAATATTCAGCAGTTCCTCGGTAGAATATCCCAAAGCCTTGAGGAGCACGGTCACCGGGAATTTGCGTCGGCGGTCAATGCGGACATAGAGGATATCCTTATGATCGAATTCCAGATCGATCCAGGACCCCCGCATGGGGATGAGACGCGCCGAATAAAGCAACTTCCCACTGGAGTGGGTCTTGCCGCGATCGTGGTCGATATAGAGTCCGGGGGAACGATGCAACTGACTCACTACCACCCGTTCGGTCCCATTGATGATAAAGGTCCCATGGTCGGTCATCAAAGGAATGGTCCCGAAGTAGATCTCTTGTTCCTTGATGTCTCGGATGGAGCGAGCCCCCGTCTCCTGATCGACCTCATAGACCACCAGCCGCACGGTGAGCTTCATGGGGGCTTCATAGGTCATGCCTCGTTGGAGGCATTCTTCCACGTCGTATTTGGGGTCAGCAAAGCTGTAGCTGACAAATTCCAGGGAAGCGGTCCCACTAAAATCCCAGATGGGGAAAACGCTCTTAAAGACCCCCTGAAGGCCGTAATCCTCCCGGGCCTCGGGAGGGACATGGTTTTGTAAGAACCGTTGATAAGATTCTTTCTGCATTTCGATCAGATTGGAGATCTCAATGAACCTCTCAATCTTCCCAAAATTGCGGCGGTAAAGCTTTTGAGGGGAGAAAACCTCAGCCATTCGTTCTCCTTGTAGGTAAGTCATCGATTGATTTCGAGTTGTTGGTAATCATGGTTGCGGACCACGGTCAACTCGAAACCCTGTACTGCAGCAGACTACTTGATCTCGACCGTAGCCCCCTGTTCCTCCAATTTTTTCTTGATTTCTTCCGCTTCCGCTTTAGAAATACCCTCTTTCAGGGTGGTGGGAACATTTTCCACCGCCTCCTTGGCCTCTTTAAGCCCTAGGCTGGTAATGGCCCGGACTTCCTTGATGACCGGAATCTTGTTGGGCCCCACTTCGGTCAGCACCACGTCAAATTCTGTCTGTTCTTCGGCTACTGGAGCCGCCTCTACCGCGCCGGGGACGGCAGCCGCCATAGCTACCGGGGCCGCGGCGGTGACTCCAAACTTCTCCTCCAGCTCTTTGACCAGCTGGGATAATTCCAAAACCGTCATATTGGCGATAAAATCAATCACCTCGGCTTTGGTTATTTTTTCCATGGCACAGGTCCTCCTTAACATCCTCAATTTCGGTAAGCGATCTCTAGATCGCTGATAAATGGTTTCCTAAATTAACAATATTCACAAGTCGGGGCTAGTCACCGGAGGCGTTCTTTTGCGCCTCAATCGCTTGCAAAGTATAAAGCAACTGACGGATAACGCCGCTCAGGACATTTACCAGAGAGGTGGGTATGCCTTGCAGGGCAGCCAGCAGTTGACTCAGCAGCACCTCTCGGCCAGGCAACTTGGAGAGATCCGCAATATCCTGCCCTGAAAGCACCGTGTGCCGCAAGACCCCGGCCTTTAATTTGAATTCCGGCTTGTCCTTGGCAAATTTGCTCAAGACCTTGGCCAGGTTCAGCGGATTGTCAAATCCCAAGGCCACCGCGGTGGGGCCGACAAAAAACTCCTCCAGGCGGGCCGACTCCGTCTCCACTGCTGCTCTTTGGAGAAGGGTGTTTTTCACCACGATCAATTCGCCCCCGGCTTCCTTAATCTCCCGGCGCAAGTTGGTCATCTCGGCCACTTTGAGACCCTTGAAATCGGTGAGCACGTTGAACTCAGCCTGTTTTAATTTTTCATGCAGGGCCTCGACCACCCTGCTTTTTTCCGTTCTTTGCACCTGCAACTCCTCTTCAGGCCTCCCACGGCGGGGCACCCCTGCTCAATCACCGTCATAATTAGGCGGAAGCCATTCTCAATAGATTTTTGACCTCCAACGGATCGATCCGAATTCCCGGCCCCATAGTGGTTGACAACGCTATTCCCCTGAGGTAGGCACCTTTACTGGTCGGCGGTTTTAAGCGGATTAAGGTTTCAAAAAAACTGGCCAGGTTTTGCAACAGGCTCTCTACTCCAAAGGAGACCTTGCCCATGGGGGCATGAACCACCCCAGCTTTGTCAACCCGGAAATCAATTTTCCCCGCCTTAAGTTCCTGGACTGCCCGTCCGACCTCAAAGGTGACGGTGCCGACCTTGACGTTGGGCATCAACCCCCGGGGACCCAAGATTTTGCCGATCTTGCCCACCTGACCCATCAGATCCGGGGTAGCCACCGCCTTATCGAATTCGAGCCAGCCGCCCTTGATCTTCTCGATCAGCTCTTCAGCGCCGACGTAATCGGCCCCGGCTTCCAGGGCTTCTTTTTCTTTCTCGCCTTTGGCAAAAACCAAGACCCGCACCTGCTTGCCAACCCCGTTAGGTAAAACCACCGCGCCCCGGACCATCTGGTCGGCGTGGCGAGGATTAACCCCTAAACGGACGGCCACATCCACAGTTTCGTCAAAACGGGCATAAGCGGTTTCCAGCGCCAGTTGCAGACCCTCAGGGAAATTATACTTCAGGGTCTTATCGACTTTGCTACGGACGGTTTGATATTTTTTCCCTCTCTTAGACATTCCCTGCTCCCCATTCCTTTTGGGTCGGCCTCAGTCAGATGATCTCGATTCCCATGCTACGCGCCGTCCCAGCAATGGAACGCTTGGCGGCCTCAAAATCGGTGGTGTTGAGGTCTGGCATTTTCTGACGCGCAATCTCCTCCACCTGTTGCCAACTCACCTGTGCCACTTTTTCCCGACCGGCTTCTTTGGCCCCGGAGGCGATCTGCGCCACCTTTTTGAGCAATACCGACGCCGGCGGCGTTTTGGTGACAAAGCTAAAGGACCGGTCGGCAAAGACCGTGATCACTACCGGGACAATCGTTCCTTCCTGGCCTTGAGTGCGGGCATTATAGCTTTTACAAAACTCCATGATATTGACGCCATGCTGCCCCAACGCCGGCCCGATCGGGGGTGACGGATTGGCCTGGCCAGCGGGAATCTGTAACTTGATCTGGGCCACCACTTTTTTTGCCATCTACTCTAACTCCTCGTTGACTTTAAGGCCCCATTTAGTTGGCTAGAACTAATGGCAGTGGTGTGCCGCGGTTAGCGGCGAGTTCCTGGCCAACCGGGCCTGAAATTATATCTTCTCCAGCTGGAAAAATTCAAATTCTACCGGGGTGGAGCGGCCAAAGACGCTGATCATCACCCGCACCCGGCCCTTTTCGGCCTTTACCTCATCTACCAGGCCACTGAAATTACTGAACGGCCCCTCTATGACCCGGACTTTATCCCCGACCTCGAACTTTACCTTGGGTTTGGGCTTGAGTGCTCCCTCCCGCATCTGAGTCAGGATCTTTTCGGCCTCGGCATCGGCAATGGCCACCGGTTCCGTGCGGCTACCCAGAAACCCGGTTACCTTGGGAGTATCATTCACCAGATGCCAGGTGTCGTCATTGAGCTCCATCCGGACCATAATATAACCTGGGTAAAATTTGCGCGAGGAGATGCGCTTCTCCCCTTTGACAATTTCTTCTACCTGTTCGGTGGGCACTAATATCTCGGTGATCAGGTTTTCCATCCCCTGAACCCGGGCCCGTTCTTCCAGCGACTGCTTGACCTGCTTTTCAAAACCGGAATAGGTATGAACAATATACCATTTCTGCGTCACTGGTAGAGGTCCTCATTACTCTCACTGTTATGCTTTTCATCCAATGATGTAGCTGACTAACCTAGATAACCCCAGATCGACAATCCCTAAAAAGACTGAGATAAAAACCACCAAAATGATCACTACCGCGGTCGCCCCCAGAGTCTCCTTGCGCCCCGGCCAGGTCACCTTTTTTAATTCGATAACGGCTTCATTGAAAAATTGCTTGGTCTGACGCCAATATTGCAATATTTCCGATAACTTGGAGGACTTCTTTTTCTTGCCCCCCAGCTTAACCACCTGGCCTTTGGTTACCTTTTTAGCTACCTCCTTGCCGCCTTTTACCTGAACTTTGGGGTTGGCCTTTTCTTTGGTCTTAGTTTTCTTCATGAAGTCATCTTTGCGTTTTCAAATGCTCAGGCTTAAATTTGATGATCACCATTTATTCAATGTTAATTGTAAGATTATCCATGGCTTTAGCCGGCATCTCGGACCTTTGTCGGTTTGCCCTAGCCAGACTCCTGACTCCTGCTAACCCCCTGGTCGTCTGATCAAAGACGCAAGAAAATCGGGCCCCTTTTTCCGTTAAAGGACTCAAGTGCCACGTTCGGAACTATTATAACCGTGCTTAATCGCTAACCCATCAGGTAGGAGAATAAGTATGGGGCACCATCCCACCCATACCTGAGATCTTTTCCTAAGCCATTGAGTTTCGCCAGACTCTATCACTTTTTGACCACAAAATAATGGCAGGCCAGGAGGGATTTGAACCCCCATCACCCGGATTTGGAGTCCGGTGCTCTAGCCGTTGGAGCTACTGGCCTGCAAGCTAAACCTTACTTGGTTTCCCGATGGAGCGTATGGGTCCGACAATACGGACAGTACTTCTTGAACTCCAAGCGATTCGGAGTCCGGCGTTTATTTTTGGTAGACGTATAATTCCGTCGTTTGCAGGTTGTACAGGCTAAAATTATATTATCGCGCATTTTTCCGAAATTTCATCAATTCGAGGAGTTATTCAATAATCTGGCTGACCACGCCGGCGCCCACGGTGCGGCCCCCTTCCCGGATGGCAAAGCGCAGCTCCTTCTCCAGGGCAATGGGGGTGATCAGGCTGACCTCCAGGG
>JAFDGA010000032.1 GCA_019309545.1 Deltaproteobacteria bacterium | reverse complement strand
AATGGTCTCCCAGATCAGATTGACAAGCAATTCAATGACCTGATCCAAATTCAAGGCCTTGCTTAATCCTTCGCCGATCTGACGGATGCGCTTGAGTTCCTGCAATCGCTGTTGGGTTAAGGCCTCCCGGGCAATAGTCAGTTCGGCCACCATGGCCTGATTGGCCTTGTATAGACGTTGCCGTTCCAGGGCCCGTTCAATCAGGGCAGTCAGGGATTCCAGATGGGGTATGGGCTTTAAGAGATAATCATAGGCTCCACGCCGCAGGGCCTCTACCGCACTATCCAGGTCAGCATATCCGGTAAAGATGATGACCTCAGTTTCAGGGGAGATCTGCTTGAATTGGGACAGGAGATCCAATCCGGAAATACCGGGCATGAACAGGTCCAAAATAGCAATCTCGAATTTTTCGGCCTGGAACTCGGTCAGCGCCTGTTGTCCATCGGTTACGGCCTGAACCTGGTAACCGGCTTCTTCCAGATATTCTTGTAAAGCGCTGGTGATCTGGGTGTCGTCATCTGCCAAGAGGATGTTGACGCTCATACCTCGCTTCTACCTGGCCAGAGAGACCAGTGTGTCTCGCTGCCAGTTAACCTCGTCTTTATAAGGATAATCCAGGTTATAATGCAATCCCCGACTCTCTTTGCGCTTCAGGGCGCAGGTAATGATCAGTTCGGCGACCACCGCCAGATTGCGGAGTTCCACCAGATCGCTGGTAATTAAAAAATTCCAATAATATTCATTAATCTCCTGCTGAATCAAGTCAATCCGATGCTTGGCCCGGGTGAGGCGCTTATCGGTCCGTACAATGCCGACATAATTCCACATAAAGCGGCGGATTTCATCCCAGTTTTGGGAAACGACGACGTTTTCATCGCTGTCTGCGGCCCCAAAGGGGTTCCACTCCAGCACCTCGGAAAGATCGGGCGGCCGCATCTGGGCCAAAGCCTCTTTGGAATGCTGGGCGGCTTGGTGGGCAAAGACCAAAGCCTCCAGTAAGGAATTGCTGGCCAAGCGGTTGGCGCCATGCAGGCCGGTCATCGACACCTCGCCGATGGCATAAAGATTGCGGATGGTAGTGCGGCCCACGGCATCGGTAACTACCCCCCCGCAGCAGTAGTGGGCGGCGGGGACCACCGGGATGGGCTCCTTGGTCATATCAATCCCCAGTGAGAGACACTTCTGATAAATGCTGGGGAATCGGGACCGCAAGAAATCCGCGGGCTTGTGGCTAATATCTAAAAAAACACAGTCATCCCCACTCTTCTTTAACTCCTCGTCAATGGCTCGGGCCACAATATCCCGGCAGGCCAGGTCTTTTAAAGGATGGTATTTCTCCATAAAGGGGACGCCGTGTTTATCCATGAGGATGCCCCCTTCGCCCCGGACGGCTTCGGAGATCAGGAAGTTCTTGGCCAGGGGGTGAAACAGACAGGTAGGATGAAATTGTACAAACTCCATATTACCGATCAGCGCCCCGGCCCGATAGGCAATTGCCACCCCGTCGCCGGTGGCAATATCCGGGTTGCTGGTGTAGAGATAGACCTTGCTGGCCCCGCCCGTGGCCAGCAAGATAATGGGAGCTACATAGGTTTCGACTTCGCCGCGGTCAATATTCAAGACATAAGCCCCCAGGCAGGATTCCTCGGCATTGGTCACGACTGCGCCCCGCCGCAGCAGCTTATGGCGCGTGATAAGATCAACCGCGATATGATTTTCAAAAACCTTGATGTTGGGATGCTCTAAAACCCGGTTAACCAATATGCGTTCGACTTCCTCGCCCGTCATGTCATGGGCATGGATAATACGACGTTTGGAATGACCGCCCTCGCGGGTCAGATCGTAACTGTTCTCACTCATACTGCGCAGATCGAAATGCGCCCCCATCTCTATCAACTCGGCAATGCGCTCCGGGCCCTGGTGGACTACCATTTCGACAATATCAGGATGACACAGACCATCCCCGGCTTCCAGGGTATCTTTAATATGCAGATCAAAACTATCTTCCGGACTCAATACCGCGGCAATGCCGCCCTGGGCCCGCCGGGTACTGGTGTCCATAATGCCTCGTTTGGTTACCACATTGACTGTCCCATAAGGGGCTACCTTAAGGGCATAACTCAAGCCTGCCAGCCCAGAGCCGATGACCAAGAAATCCGAATAGTATTGCATCAACTAATCCTTGCTAACATTCGCAAAATATTTCGATAATCATCGCGCCGGGTCAGCCAAAAAACAAGTATCCGCCTTAATCGCTATCCGGATGTCTGATATTCTGCTTCCATTGATGATGAGCTGAAGCAAGAGGAGTTCAAGACGGTAAATAATCAAATAAAAACCATACGATGAGAATCTTCCCGAATCCCCCGGCGAGTGGACTGATTCCAGAATAATATTAATTATAAAATTTTTCAAGATATTAAAATCTAGGCGATGATTTTTAGAAAGCCCGTCTCGGTCCGGTCCTCAGAGCCCTAACAAGCGCTCCATATTCTGGCGGGTGATCATCTGTTGCACCTCAGCGGTAATCCCGGCCTCTTGCATTTCGGCCAGATAACGAGACGGTGGCAGCAGGGGGTAATCACTGCCGAACAGGATCTTTTCCGGTCCAACGATTTCTGCCGCCAAGCGGTAAATTTGCGGATGATAGAGATAGGGGGACGCGGCCGTGTCAAAATAGACATTTTTTAGGGCTTCCGGCACCTCTTTTTTGAGCAGACCAAAGAACAGCAGGCCGCCGCCCCAGTGTGCCAGAATCAGGTTCAGGTCAGGGAAGGCGCGCACCACGCCATAGATTTCTTCCAGACCGACCGGACTTTTACCTGGGTAAGAGTGGCCGATGGGTTCATTGGTATGGAGCATCAGGGGGACCCGGTAGCCCTGGCAGAGGTCAGCAAGGGGAGCCAAGGCGGATACCAGCTCTGAGCCCGGAGCTTCGATATAAAAGGCCAATTCTCCCACCCCGCGGCAGCCCGCGGCCAGACAACGTTCGACCTCCCGGGCGGCTCCGGATTCCAAGGGGTTGACACAACAGAAGCCGATGAGCTGCTGCGGGTAGCGCTGCATGGCCTCCAGCACCGTGTCATTTTGCAGACGCCAGAGCCGCTCCTGCCGCCAGGGAAAGCCAAAGGTGACGGAGCGCTGCACCCCTTCGGCGGCCATGGCGGCCACCAGTTCAGCGGCGCTGATTAATCGGGCCCGGGGTGAGTCATACAGCCAGCGAAAGGCCGGCTCATCAGCAAAGAAATCTTCCCGGTGACGGATCACCGGATCAGGAAAGATATGCGTATGCACGTCCAGGATCATTACTGTGACTCCGAGGTCAGATAGACCAAGGTAGCTCCCCAACCGCCGCCCCGAGGATCGGCATCAGCAAAGCCGGCCACCAACGGATGCCGCTTCAGAATGGCCTGGACCCGGGCCTTTAAGGCTCCGGTGCCCTTGCCGTGGATGAGTTTGACCTCCAATAAACCCCGCCGATGACAAAGCTCTAGATATTCGGGGATTAAGGTGCCCAGGTCTTGGGGTCGAAAGGTGTGGAGATCGAGACGATCCTCCAGGGGAATTACTTGTGGTTCAGGTAAAGGCTGGGGTTGGGGTGAGGTAAGTTTGTTTTTTCCTTTTTGCCGGCTCACCTTTTTTCTCTTTGATAACGGGCCGCTTTAGCTTATATTTATGAAATCTGAATAACTAACAGGATACCGATGCCCTTTCTTAAGTTACTCCGCTTTTTAACTTTGTTGGTCTGTCTCTGGTGTCCTTCGACCCCGGCTCGGCCGGCCGGCCCGTTCGCCTATCGCCTGCCCCAAAGGCCAGTGGGCATTGATCCCCAGGCCTGGACGGTGGTGGGTGAGCCCCAGACTCACCATCTGGTCCGGTACGAAAATATGTATTTTATTGCCCGGCGCTATGACCTGGGATTTTGGGAATTAGCCCGGTACCACCGGGAAATAGACCACTGGTATCTGCCCTGGGGGCAGGATCTGGACATTCCCACCCGCTGGATTCTCCCCCCAGTGCCGACGCCGCAAGGAATCATTATTAACGCCGCGGAATTGCGCCTCTACCGCTTCTTCCCGGATCAGGGCCAGGTCAGAACCTACCCTATCGGCATCGGGGTCATGGACTATAAGACTCCCTTCCGCCAGTTTCGGGTTACCGCCAAGGCTGAAAATCCTGGCTGGCGAATCCCCGTTTCCCTCCGGAAAAAATATGGCATGTCCTATATGCCGCCGGGTGATGAAAACCCGGTCGGCAGCCATTGGCTAGGGTTATCGCATTACGGCATCCACGGCACCTGTTATCCTCACGGGGTCGGGAGACTGGTGAGTCATGGTTGCATCCGCCTCTATCCCGAGGATATTGCCGAGCTATACCAGCTGACCCCGGTCGGCACCCCGGTGCAAATCATCTATGCTCCGGTGAAATTGGGCTTTCGGGATGGTCGCATCTTCATCGAAGTTCATAAAGATGTCTACCATAAAATTCCCGATATGCTGCTGTACGCCCGGGAACTGATCCAAAACCACCACCTGGAGAACTATATCAACTGGACCCGTTTCCTGCGAGCTATCGAAGAAGAGACCGGGGCGCCGGTGGATATCAGTCGGTAATCTTCCTAAGTTGTTATTATCCCCTTAAAATTGGTCGGTTAACCGTCACGCCTGGGCCTGGCCCTCAGGATTTCTTGGTCAACAGCCCGGCAATCTCCAATTCATGTTGAGTAATGGTTTGCATACGGTCAAGGATGGCCAAAAAAATCGGACCGGCTTGCGGCAGGCACAGGCCCTCGATCAGGCGAGCTTCATGTTCGGTAGCGAATTCCAGGCAGGCCTGGCGCATCTTCTGGCCCTCTTCGACGACGTATTTCTTAAGAAATTGATTATCGGTATGGACAATATCGACCAGGGAACGCAGTATTCCAACCTGATGATCAAAAAGATAATTGGTCTGAGCCACCGCTTTATCCGAGAACAACACCGCCTCCTGAATCTTTTTCTGCAGCGGTTCGGCCAGGCGGGCCAAATTATCGCCGATGGCGTTCAGATGGGAGAGGATACTGTGCAGCTGGAGCAATGTGGTCTTTTCGCTCCCAGAGGCTCGGGACAACAGCCCTTCCACCTGGCCGATTGCCGCGTTGATCTTTTGGGTAAAGGTCTCATGTTGCTGGTTAAGGTCGATCAAACACTGGCGGCGATGCCGGTTAAAGGCGTCCCGCGCCGTTCCGGTCATGTTTATTAGCTGGTCGACAATGGGGCCTAACTGCTGCTTTAGCTCGCGGGTCGCATCCATGATCTGTCTCCTTTATCTGCATAAATGTTGATCATCATGCCTTGAGGTCGGATAGAAAATGGCTATGAGTTTACCAGGACCCAAAGAACTTCGCTCACCCTCGTTCCTCGGGATTACTTTTTTATAAATTTAAAGGCTATCTCTTGATTGCGCAGGTTGTAGATCTGGGACTTGACATACATCTGGTGGGCCAGATCATATTCCCGTTTGGCTTCGGTGAGTTGTTGAACCGATGCCTCCTCCTTTCCTTGTTTTTCCAAATCCCGGCTCAGGGCTTCCTTTTGCTGGGCGGACTGCATCAACTCATCGCCCTGGGCATAATAATCGGTGGCCAGTTTTTTGTTGATCGCCTCCTGCTTCATTTCGGCAGGGCTCAGTTTTCGTTGCATGAGTTCTTGTGAAAGTTCATTCTGCAAAGTAGAAAAGAGGGAGTTGGCCTCCTTGGCCAGGGCTTTGGCCTCAGCGGTAAAGTTACCTTCCAACTTCTGTTGGGCTTTGTCTAAAAGTGACACCGCCCGCTGGTAGAGCAGGGCCTGATCTGGTGTTGAAGCACTCTGGGCCAGAACCTGCGTGGCCCCTAGCAGGCCCAGGGTCAGCAGTCCGATCCCCATCATTCTAAGCAAGGTAATCTGGTAGGTCATTATTGACTCTCCTTTTAAGGATTCTTAATGTAAGCGGAAGGTTTCGGTAATAGCGCGCTGAAACCGGGGCTGATAGATCAGGTCGAACACCGCCTCCTTGCCTGGAAAAAGCGTCAAGGCCTGGGCGCGTATATTAGCTACCATTCTGGCCGCCTGCTCCTGGTTGACCTCACCGGAGCGGATCAGCCGCAAAGCTTGATCTACTAAAAACCGCAGATACGCTAATTTGCGGTTCTCTTCCCTGATTTCGGCCGTGCTAAAAGACATCTGGCGACACCGTCGGTTAAAAGCAGATTATTTCCCTGGTTCAAGCATTAACCAGCACCCGGTGATTGTCCGGTAGTGTTCTTGAAAAAAACCGTCTGACTGTCTCGGAGGGTTTGGTCTCAAACGCCCCGCGTCTTTTAATTCAATAATGTTATCGTGTTTTCAAGATTCTGGCAAGTTGGAAACCGGGGTTTTTTTCTGACCCGACGGTACGTTCTGGCCAATGACGGTATCGGAAGGGTCTTTTCGGGTAATATCCTCAGCAATGCCCTCTTTGTCTCTGATAACTTCATAGACCCGCTTCCAATTCACCAAATCTTCCAGATGATGTCTTTTGATCAGGTCCTCCACCCCGGTAATGGAATCTAGGCCCTTGCGATAAATATCGGGGTGCACCTCCAAATACACCCGCCGGTCTTGGGTGACAGCAATTTTGAAGGGCCGGTAGATGATTTTTACTGGGGTACCGATCTCTACATGCTCAAACAGCTCGGCAATTTCCTCCGCCAGCATGCGGATGCAGCCATGGGAGGCAAAATGTCCTACCGTCCAGGGTCGGGGAGTGGCATGAATCCCCACTCCCGGGGCAGAGGTGGCCAGCCAGTAAGAACCCAGAGGGTTTTTCGGACCGGGGGGGACCGAAGTCAGCACCTCTCGCCCATTGGCCGCCATCTCCCGCTGGATAGAGGGTGGCACCAGCCAGGTGGGATTCCGGACTTTATTGATAATCTCGAATTCACCGGTAGGGGTTTGCCAGGTGCGGCGGCCTACCGCCAGGGTATAATGTCTTTGAAAATTGCCCTGATCAAAACGATAAAGCCTCAATTCCGGTATGTTGATGACCAGTCCATGGTCTAATTCTTTGGGTATAATATGAGTATTGGTAATGGTCAGGGTCATTCCGGGACGCAACCGCGGTTTTTGAGGAAGATTATTGCGACGAGCCAAGACCCGCCAGCGGACCCCTTTCTGACGGGCGATCTGACTTAGTTGATCCCCCTTTTTTACAGAATATTCCTCGGTACTTCCAGTGACCTGTTGGTAGAGCGGCTGAACCTCGACATCCCACGGAGCCGCTAGCGCCGCGCTTCCCCCAACCCCAAACAGCCAGATTAATAATAGACTCCCGATTAATCGGCGGCCCATCTCCCCCCTCCTGGCCTTGCGACTTTTTTGAAGTGTGCCGGGCTTGAACTTACTACTTCCCCCTTCAAACGTTGTCTAAGCTATGACTGCTCAATATTCTAAATCCACCAGATACGGAAAGTGATCAGAGGGGTAGCGGCCATTGACGTTATAGGTAATAATCATGGCCTCCCTCACCCTAAACGGTGGAGTAATCAGCACCCAATCAATCCGGTGGCCGAAAAGTTCGCCGGTAAATTTATGCTGAGTGGTAATCTCTGCTTCGGGGCGATTCAGCAAAGTCCAGGTGTCCCGAAATGGACTGCCGTCCTCGACCAGCAGCCGATGCACCTCAGAGCCGGGGTGATCATTGAAATCCCCGGCCAGAATAGTCGGCTGACCGACTTGGGCAAAATATTCCTGAATTATCCGGGCTCCCATCAATCGGGCCGGCTCCGAGATATGGTCCAAATGAGTGTCGGCAAAATAAAACCACTGGTCCCGATCAATCTCCCGGAACTGGCCAAAAGTAACCATCCGGGGAAAGGCGCTGCCCCAATCTTTACTGCGATGCACCCCTGGGGTTGTTGATAACCAAAATTCCGTTCCCGGCCCCGGGACCATGTTCTGGGCACGATAGAAAATAGTGGGATACTGACAGGTTGGATCAATGTGGCGATGCGCTACAAAGGGTAGATAGCCGGTCAGGTGGGCGGTTAGATAATCTAACTGCGGCACGGTGCCTTCCTGGGTGCCGATTAGATCCGGCTGATAGGCCCAAATGGTCTCCAGCACCAGCTCCTTGCGGTATTTCCATTGAAAAGGGCCGTCCTCAGCTGTTTCAAAGCGCAGGTTAAAGGTCATGACTCGCATCCGTGTGACTCCTTCAGCCGGATCGGTTCAGGCAAAACGCGCCGGCAGCGGCTGCGGGAAAAAGAGTTCCTGACATTGCCGCAGAAAATAGGCATCGGTCATAGAGGCCAGGAAATCCCGGACGATTTCGGCCGGCTGACTGGCTTCCCAATAGACCGGCTGCATCTGAGCCAAAAAATCCACCCAGATCGGCGACTGCCGCTGCTCCTGCTCCAGATCCTGTAGAAATCGGTCAAACAGAGCGCCAAAGAGTTTCTCGATCTTGCCGGTTTCCACCTTGATGCGGGGATTATTGTAAATACGCTGATAGTTGAACTCCCTGAGTTGGCGCAGCGCCGCCCCGATTTCCGGACTGTAACAGACATAATTCTTGTTAAAGCTGTTTTCAATAAGATCGGAAACCAGAGAATAAACTATAGTACCGTTGGTCTGACCAAGCTGGGTCTGGACTAGCGGTGGTAAATCCTCACGACGCACCAGGTTCAACAGGATAGCGTCT
This sequence comes from Deltaproteobacteria bacterium, assembly GCA_019309545.1. Classification (NCBI taxonomy): domain Bacteria; kingdom Pseudomonadati; phylum Myxococcota; class Myxococcia; species Deltaproteobacteria bacterium. The sequence continues at coordinate 9,625 of JAFDGA010000032.1, read as the reverse complement.
TCTAAATCCCGCCCGATATAACTGATGGTGTCGGCCAAACGCACCACACAGCCTTCCAGAGTCATGGGCTTGAGGTTTATCTCCGGATCCGCCAGTTTCATGTCGATTTCCCTCTGGAGTTGGGCAAAAGTTTTCTCCCGGTCCGGGGCCAGGCGTTCCAGGTGACTTTCGCCATCATGACTGAGGATGCCGTCCAAAACCTGCAAGGAAAGGTTCAGACCCCGCCCCCCTTTTTCAACCCGATCCAAAAAGCGCACCCCCTGGACACTGTGGACAAAATGACCGATGCCGTGGGCCTGGCACAAGCGGCTGAGGATGTCTTCACCGTCATGGCCAAAGGGCGGATGGCCAATATCATGGCCCAAAGCAATGGCCTCCAAGAGATCATCATTGAGACGTAAAAATCGCCCAATGGTCCGAGCGATTTTGGACAGCAGCTGCACATGCAAGACCCGGTGACTGATCTGGTCATGATCGATCAGATAAAATACCTGGGTTTTATCAATATATCGGGTGTAGGCCCGGGAGTGGAGAATGCGGTCGGTATCCACGGCAAAATTCTGCCGGTGACCATAATCAATCCGCTCTTCATATTGCCGCCGGATGGCCTGACGGCTGCGGGTGGCATAGGGCGATAGCCAGGCATCTTCCTGGCGATCTAACTCATCCCGTAATTCCTTTAAATCGGTCATAAAATCCCCTACATTTATATTACCACAGGTGTTCGGCGACCAACAAGATGTTTCCTGGCCCCCGTGAGATTTTCCTTGACGCCGCTTATTACAGGCCGTATCCTTGAAACAGAAACTTAGACTGGCGTCCACCAATCTACCATGGGGAGGGAGTGCCAATGATCAAAGTGTTCATGGAACGAACCATTAAGGGCAAAAATGTCAGTGAGATAGTAAGGTTATTGAGAATGCTGCGGGTCAAGGCCATGCAGCAGCCCGGTTATATTTCCGGAGAGACCCTCCACGCCATCGATGATCCCAACCATTATCTGGTCATCAGTAGCTGGGAGAACCCGACGGATTGGGAAGCCTGGTACCATAACCCGGAGCGTCAAAAACTTCAGAGTGAATTAGACAAGTATCTCGAATCCCCCACTAAAATGCGTATTTTTATCTATTAGCCCGCCACCTTCCCCAGGTATGGGATTTCCTCCGCCAGGCGACTTTGAGTCGCCGGTTTTTTTTAAAAATGCCGGGCCTTATAAGTCAAATCCCAAATTACAATCAAAGGGAGATTTTTGTAAGGGTTTGATTTATCAAATTCTTTTGGACCTAATAAATTGCCCTCTACGGTCGCGGTAACCTGGCCAGGCTCCCTTACGATCGCCAGGTTAGATTGCCTTAAATCAAGTTGTTTCAAAAATTTGATTTTTTAAATATGATAATATATTATAAATGCTTTCAATTTGGTTATCAGGAGGCCTGAGTCAGGGTTTATGTGGGCCTGTTTAGAAGACTTTATACGCTATCTGAAGATCGAGCGTCATTTGTCGCCCCATACGATCCGCAACTACCAGAGCGACCTGAAGCAATTTCTGGAATTCCTGGAAGGCAGGCAGCCGCCCCGGACACTGGCCACTCTGAATTATCAGGATTTGCGGGCCTTTTTGGCCTATCGGCACCGGCTCAACCAAAAGGTCTCGGTAGCCCGGAAGCTGGCGGCGCTGCGAACTTTTTGTAAGTACCTGGTGAGACGAGGGTGCTTATCCCAGAACCTGGCGGCCCTGGCCCCCGGTCCCAAACTGGATCGACATTTGCCCAGATTCTTGACTATTGACGAAGTTTTTCATTTACTGGAGCAGGCACCCGGGGCAACGGTCCTGGAGTTGCGCGATCAGGCCATCCTGGAAGTCTTTTATTCCGGCGGTTTGCGGGTCTCAGAACTGGTCAGCTTAGATCTGGCCGATGTGGACTTAGAACATCGGCTGCTCCGGGTCCAGGGCAAGGGCGGCAAGGAACGGCTGGCGGTCCTGGGCGATCCGGCCCAGCGGGCCCTGGCTGTCTATCTGGAGCGACGTCTGGAACTTCTTATGAAGCAGCCGGAGGAATGTAGACAAGAGGCGGTTTTTTTGAATTATCGGGGCGGACGCCTGACAACCCGCAGTGTAGCCCGCTTGGTGGAAAAATGGGCCAGGCAGGCCGGGTTGCTGCAACCCTTGACGCCACATGGTTTGCGGCATACCTTTGCCACCCATCTGCTGGAAGGCAAGGCCGACTTGCGGGCGGTTCAGGAACTGCTGGGCCACGCCCAGCTTTCCAGTACCCAGAGATATCTCCATATCAATCTGGATTACTTGATGGAGGTTTATGATCGTGCCCATCCCCGCGGCAAATAAGCCGTTTCAGGGAACGACGATATTAGCGGTACGCCGCGGCCGCCAAGTGGCGGTCGCCGGTGATGGCCAAGTGACCTTGGGCGAGATGGTGATGAAGCATCGGGCCAAAAAGGTCCGCAAAATCTATCATGGCAAGATTATCGTCGGGTTCGCCGGGGCCACTGCCGATGCCCTCAGCCTGTTTGAGCGCTTTGAGGGCAAACTGGATAAACACCAAGGCAATATGACCCGGGCCGTGGTGGAGTTGGCCAAGGACTGGCGCACTGACCGGGTCTTGCGACGGTTGGAGGCCTTGCTTCTGGTGGTCGACGGCGACAACACCTTTCTCATTTCCGGCAACGGCGACGTTATCGAACCCGACGACGGTCTGATGGCCATCGGTTCCGGCGGACCTTATGCTCTGGCCGCGGCCCGGGCCTTGCTTAAATATTCGGAACTGGAGCCCCGGCAGATCTGCCAGGAGGCCATGGCCATCGCGGCTTCTTGTTGCATTTATACCAATCAGGAGATTGTGATCGAAGAGCTTTAAATTCTGACCCAAATCAGAAGGACTTTAAGCATAATTAAGTTACACCATGGAAAAGAAAGGATAGCGCGATCATTCGCCATTAAAAATATCGTTATGGAATTAGTGAGATCATTACCCATGCGCGGCGATCATCTGACGCCGCGGGAAATCGTGTCGGAGCTGGATAAATACATCATCGGCCAAGCTGAGGCCAAGCGCTCGGTGGCCATTGCCCTACGCAACCGCTGGCGGCGGCAGCAGATTCCCGAGGGCTTGCGGGATGAAGTAGCCCCCAAAAACATCATTATGATCGGCCCCACCGGGGTGGGCAAGACCGAAATTGCCCGGCGGCTGGCCAAACTGGCCCAATCGCCGTTTCTGAAGATCGAGGCCAGCAAGTTCACCGAGGTCGGCTATGTGGGCCGCGATGTTGAGTCGATGATCCGCGACCTGATGGAACTGGCGGTCAATATGGTTAAAGCCGAGGAACGCGAGAAGGTCAAGGTCAAGGCTCAAGAAGTGGCCGAAGAGCGTTTGCTGGATCTGTTGCTGCCCCCTAGCCCGCGGCGCCCGGACGCGGAAACCCCGGCTCCCAAACCAGAGGATAAAGACCAGACCCGGGAAAAGCTCCGGCGGTTGCTTAGAGAAGGGCGGCTGGATGACCGTTATGTCGATCTTGAGGTCACGCAGCGGACCATGCCCATGGTGGAAATCTTTTCCAGTGCCGGGCTGGAGGAAATGGACATCAATTTCAAAGAGATGTTCGGCAATCTGTTTCCGGCCCAAACCAAGCGGCGCAAAGTCAAGATCTGTGAAGCCCGGGAGATTCTGATTCAGGAGGAAGCCCAGCGGCTGATTGACATGGACCGAGTGATTGAAGATGCCCGCCGCAAGGTAGAACAGAGCGGCATCATTTTTCTAGATGAAATCGACAAGATCGTCGGCCGCGACCATAGCCGGGGGCCGGATGTATCGCGGGAAGGGGTGCAGCGCGATCTGTTGCCCATCGTCGAAGGCTCCACGGTCACTACCAAACACGGCATGGTGCGCACCGACCATATTCTGTTCATCGCCTCGGGGGCCTTCCATATCTCCAAGCCATCCGATCTGATCCCGGAGATGCAAGGCCGCTTCCCCATCCGGGTGGAGTTGCAAGCCCTAGGGCAGGAGGAATTTGAACGCATCCTGACCGAACCGGAAAATGCCCTGGTCAAGCAATATCAGGCGCTAATGGCCACTGAGGGGATTGAGCTGGAGTTTGAGCCGGACGCCATCAAAGAGATTGCCGCCCTGGCCACCCGGGTCAATGAACGCACCGAAAACATCGGGGCGCGCCGGCTGCACACGGTGATGGAGAAGCTGGTCGAAGATATCTCTTTTAATGCCCCGGAGCTGGCCAGATCCAAGATCACCATTACCGCCGCCTATGTTCAGGAACGGTTAGCAGCCCTGATTGCGGACGAAGACCTGAGTCGTTATATTCTCTAATTTTGGCACCGGCATCTTGCCCGTGCTTTGGGAACAGGCTGGAAGCCTGTTCCCCTGCTTTTGGCGATGCAAGAGTGGATTAATAAAGCCCAGATTCTTATTGAGGCCCTGCCCTATATGCGGCGCTTTCTGGGGCACACCCTGGTCATCAAGTATGGCGGCCATGCCATGAAAGACGAGGGCCTGAAGCAGGGCTTTGCCCAGGATATTACTTTACTTAAATACTTAGGCCTTAATCCGGTGGTGGTGCATGGTGGCGGCCCGCAGATCAGCCAGACGCTGCAACGCATGGGCATTCAGTCCCAATTCGTCGAGGGCCTGCGGGTCACCGACGGCGAGACCATGGACGTGGTGGAGATGGTCCTGGGGGGCAAGGTCAATAAAGAGATCGTCAACCTGATCAATGCCGCCGGCGGCCGGGCCGTGGGCTTAACCGGCAAGGATGGCCAATTGATCCAGGCGCAAAAAATGCACCTCCACCGCCCCCGGGGTCAGGAAGAACCGCCGGAGATCATCGACATCGGCATGGTCGGCCAGGTGACCAGCATCGATACCGCGGTGATCGAGACCTTGCAAAGCCATAATTTCATCCCCATCATCGCGCCGGTGGGGGTCGGTGAGGCAGGCGAAACCTACAACATCAATGCCGACCTGGTGGCCAGCCAGATTGCCGCGGCCTTAAAAGCCACCAAGCTCATCCTGCTCACCGACGTGCCCGGGGTGCTGGATGAACACGGCCGGTTGATTTCTACCCTGACCCGGGAACTGGCCCTGGAGGGCATCTCCCAGGGAGTCATCCAGGGCGGCATGATTCCCAAGGTTAACTGCTGCCTGGAGGCCATCGCCGCGGGCGTGGCCAAGTCCCACATTATCGACGGGCGGCTGCTGCATGCGGTCCTGCTGGAGATTTTCACGGACCAGGGCATCGGCACGGAGATTGTGGCATAAACAGCGGCATATTGATGCGGACTAGAACCAATAGATCGGGAACCCAGACCAGCGCCTTCGGTTCACCGGGTAGAATTGGCCATGATGCCAGTCGCTTTTATGCCAGCAAATTATATGAAGCTTTACCACAAGAGCAGAAGCTAAAATATTTCGAAAACACCGTTCCAGAAGAATTTTTGAATAAGATTTTTTGCAAGTCTTCTGAAATAATGGCTGAATTACCCGACGCCAGCGTGCATCTGATGGTGACCTCGCCCCCTTACAACGTGGGCAAAGAATATGATGAGGACTTGACGCTGGACGGCTACCGGAAGTTCCTGAAACGGGTGTGGCAGGAGGTTAAGCGGGTTTTGGTGCCCGGCGGCCGGGCCTGCATCAACGTCGCCAACCTGGGCCGCAAGCCCTATGTGCCCCTTAATGCCTGTCTGGCCCAGGATCTGCAGGACCTTGGTCTGCTGATGCGGGGTGAGATCATCTGGAACAAGGCGGCCAGCGCCAGTCCGTCCACGGCCTGGGGCAGTTGGCGTTCGGCAGCCAACCCGACGCTCAGGGACGTCCATGAATATATTCTGGTATTCTCCAAGGGGAACTTTTCCCGCCAAAACCCCTCTAAACGGGAAAGCACCATTACCAGAGACAATTTTCTGGAATTTACCAAAAGTGTTTGGACCTTTCCGGCGGAGTCGGCCCGGTCGGTGGGCCACCCGGCGCCCTTTCCGGTAGAGTTGCCCTATCGCTTAATTCAACTATACACCTTCAAAGGCGAGGTAGTATTGGACCCCTTCATGGGCAGTGGTCAAACCGCCATTGCCGCGCTCAAAGCCGGGCGCAGCTATGTCGGTTATGAACTGGAAGAACAATATGTCCGATTGGCGGCCAGACGGATTAATGAATTCCGCCTGAAGTGGCAAATCCCGCGTTTATTTGAGCACTTTGCGGACTAATCTATTATTTTTATAAAATTGATCTAAAATCATTGGAAAAGCTCATGGCGACCGTACAACCGCAAAAGGAACATCAGGAAACCACAATGGCTCTGACGAGTCAGAACTGGATGGAACGGGGACAGCGGGTCTTGATCCCGACTTACGCCCGCCAGCCCCTGGTGCTGGTCCGGGGTCAGGGGGTTCAAGTCTGGGATGTCGAAGGCAAGGAATATATGGATTTTGTGGCCGGTATCTCCGTATGCAATCTGGGCCATGTGCACCCCGAGGTCAGCGCCGCGCTCAATCGCCAGGTGCAGGAATTGGTCCATGTTTCCAATCTTTACCATATTCCCAACCAGATCGAATTGGCTGAGCGATTAACCCGCCTGAGTTTCGCCGACCGCGCCTTTTTCTGCAACAGCGGCGCAGAGGCCAACGAAGGGGCTATCAAGCTCTGTCGCCGTTACGCCTTCAAGCGCTTTGGCCCCGAGCGTTACCAGATTATTTGCATGCGCAATTCTTTTCATGGGCGGACTTTGGCCACCCTGTCGGCCACCGGCCAGGAAAAATTCTGGCAGGGCTTCGCACCGCTGATGCCGGGATTTTTATTCGTTCCTTTTAATGATCTGCAGGCAGTGGAACAGGCCATTGATGCCAGCACCGCGGCCATCCTGGTTGAGCCGATTCAGGGGGAAGGCGGGGTGCAGATGCCGGGGCCGGGTTATCTGGAAGGATTGCGGCAGCTCTGTGATCGCCATCAACTGTTGCTGGTATTCGATGAAGTGCAGACCGGCATGGGCCGTACCGGCAAGCTCTTTGCCTACGAACATTTCGGCATTGCACCGGATATCATGACCCTGGCCAAAGCCTTGGCCAACGGGCTGCCCATTGGGGCGCTGTTGGCCACCGACCGGGCAGCTCAGGCCTTTGGTCCGGGCAGCCATGCCAGCACCTTTGGCGGCGGCCCGGTGGTCACTGCCGCGGCCCGGGCCGTGCTCGATATTATCTCACAGCCGACCTTTCTGGCTGAAGTCGAAAAAAAAGGTGAGTATTTTAAAAAAGAGCTGCAACAGCTCCAGGCCCGATATGACCTGATCAAAGAAGTTCGCGGGCTGGGTCTGATGCTGGCCTTGGAGCTGGACCAGGACGGCGGCCCGGTGGTCGTCGCCTGTCGGGAGCGCGGGGCCTTGATCAATTGCACCCAGGGCAATATTTTACGTTTTCTGCCGCCGTTGATCGTAACCAGGGACGAGATTGATCGATTTTTGGAAATTCTGACCGAGGCCTTAAAGGTGCTGTAAGATGAAGCGTGATCTGTTAACTATTCTGGATTTGGATAAAGCCGAGATCTTAAACCTGATCCGGCGGGCCCTGGAATTAAAAGAGGGACACCGACAGAGGCAGAGTCACATGCCGCTCGTGGGCAAAACCCTGGCGATGATTTTTGACAAGCCCTCCACCCGCACCCGGGTGTCGTTTGAAGCCGGCATGGCTCAGTTAGGGGGTAGCACCATCTACCTCAGCCGGGGGGATACGCAACTGGCCCGGCAGGAACCGCTCGCCGATACTGCCCGGGTCTTGTCCCGCTACGTCGACGGGGTGGTGATCCGCACCTATGAGCAGCAGATGATAGAGGAAATGGCCCGCCACGCGTCTATTCCGGTGATCAATGGCCTTACCGATACGCACCACCCCTGTCAGGTGTTAAGCGATCTGTTGACCATTCAGGAGCGCTTCGGACGGGTCACCGACCTCAAGGTGGCCTGGCTGGGAGACGGCAACAACATGGCCAACTCCTGGATTACGGCGGCCTTGCGCCTGGATTTTGCCCTGTACCTGGCCTGTCCCCGGGGATATGAGCCGGATGCGGGATTGCTGGCTCAGGCCCATGCCAAGGGCCGATCGGTATATCTCTCGGATGATCCTGATCGAGCCGTCCAGGACGCCGAGGTTATTAACACCGATGTCTGGGCTTCGATGGGCCAGGAGAGCGAAGCCCCGGAGCGGCGACAGCAATTCGCCCGCTTTCAGGTTAATACGGAACGGCTGCAACAGGCCAAACCCGAGGCCATCATCCTCCATTGCCTGCCCGCCCACCGCGGCGAAGAGATTACCGACGCGGTGCTCGATGGCCCGCAGTCGGCTGCCTGGGATCAGGCCGAAAACCGGCTGCACCTCCAGAAGGCGCTGTTGGAGTGGCTGCTGGGATCTTGACCATAACAGCCAAAATTTGGCAAGGAATGAATCGAATAAATGACTGAAATCAACAAGATCGTGCTGGCGTATTCTGGGGGGTTGGATACCTCGGTGATTTTAAAGTGGCTGCAGGAAACCTACCAATGCCCGATTATTGCCTTTGCCGCTAATTTGGGTCAGGACGAGAATCTCGAGGAGATGGAGGACAAGGCCCTGCAAACCGGGGCCGCCAAGGTCTATCTGGATGATCTGGTCGAGGAATTCGTCAGCGACTTTGTGTTCCCGGCGTTGCGGGCCAACGCCATTTATGAGAGCCAGTATCTGCTGGGGACTTCCTTGGCCCGACCCCTGATTGCCAAGCGTCAGGTGGAGATCGCCCGGCTGGAGGAGGCCGCCGCGGTCAGCCACGGCGCTACCGGGAAGGGCAACGACCAGGTGCGGTTTGAACTGACTTACCAGGCCCTGGCGCCGGAGCTGAAAATCATTGCTCCTTGGCGGCTGTGGCCCTTCCGGTCCCGTTCTGATCTGGTTGAATATGCCCGGCGCCGTGGCATTGCGGTGCCGGTGACCCCGGAAAAGCCCTATTCCATTGATCAGAATCTCCTGCATACCAGTTTTGAAGGCGGGATCCTGGAAGACCCCTGGGCCGAGCCTCCGGCCGACATGTTTCTATTAACCGCTGCCCCCGAGGACGCGGTAGATCGGCCGCAATATCTGGAGATTGACTTTGAAGCCGGCAATCCGGTGGCGGTGGATGGAGTGCGTTTCACTCCGGCCCCGCTGCTGGCCCACTTGAACCGCTTGGGAGGCGAACACGGCATCGGCCGGGTGGATGTGGTGGAGAATCGCTATGTGGGCATGAAGTCGCGAGGCGTCTATGAAACTCCGGGGGGTACCATTTTACGGGTGGCACATCAGGCGGTGGAATCGATCACCCTGGACCGGGAGGTCATGCACCTCCGGGATAGCCTCATCCCCCGTTACGCCGAACTGGTCTATTATGGTTACTGGTTTTCGCCGGAGATGCGGGTCTTACAAAAACTGATCGACGAAACCCAGGTCGAGGTCACCGGCACCGCCCGCTTGAAATTATACAAAGGCAATGTCACGGTGGTAGGCCGCAAGGCGGAAAAATCACTTTATCGCCCTGAACTGGCCACTTTTGAGGAAGGGGAAGAATATCAGCAGGGCGACGCCACCGGCTTTATCCGG
>JAFDGA010000031.1 GCA_019309545.1 Deltaproteobacteria bacterium | reverse complement strand
TCTCTCTAAGGCATTCAAGGTTTTTTGCATTTGCGGCTGTATTATTTCCGTTTGTTTTTTTGCAGGGGTTGCTTCTTCTGGGCCTATAACTTCTTTGACTGCACCTTTCAAGGCCCAAAATTTGTTTATAAAGCTCGGTATCACGCATCAGAATCCCCTCCTCGGCGACTCTTTATATCACATCACCACCCACGGAAAAGTCGGAAGGACCAAAATTATTTTGATTAAAATCAACTATCATGAAAGGCTTAGTAAAGCTTATGAGGCAAAGTAATTCCTCTGGAACAATTTGAAGCTTATCAGGCTCCTGATTTCAGAAAGCTGACCTTTTGGTCACTTCTTCCAGTGTAATCTATATGTAAATGAGTCTGGATTTTTACCATTGACTCAGTGAATGAAAAAGGCCCCTAAAAGGGGCCTATTCGCTTGTTGCCTCCCGAGGGCGGCGGCGGCAAATTATTGAGCCTTAGGTGATTTGAGTCTGGCCATCATATCCTTGACCATTTCCAGATTAAACTTGACCATGGGTTCCAGGTCCTGATTGCCTCCGCCAATTTCTACCGGCTCAACCGCCACGCAGATATTATTGACCGCGCACACCCGGTTCAAGCGGACCAGGCAGGGTTTGGCCTTGAGACTCTTCAAGGCTTTTTTCAAATAAGTATCGGCTTTGTCTAACTTACCCTCAGCCACCATGATGGCCGCCAGATTGTTTAAGGCAATGGGATTGTCCGCTTCCTTCTTCAAAACCCCCTCTAAAAGCTTCTTGGCCTTGTCCAGGTGTTCCTTTTTTTTGTCTACCATATAAGATTGATAGTTACAGAAGGCCGCCGATAAAGACTTTTCGACCGGGCCTCCGATCTTGGCCGGTGGACACACCGCATATTGGGCCAAGGCGACCCCGGTGCAAAATGCAATAGCAATCATAAAAACGGTGATTTTAATCGGCATTCTCTTCATATACGCTCTCCTTCCCTGTTTTGACGAAAATAGCTGGTTTCGCCGCCCTCGACAAATAATAAGACAGGAAGCCTGGGTTGTCAATAATTTAATACTCTCTAATAGTTAAATTTTACTCTTTCAGGCGTGGATCAATGGCCTCCCGGATACCTTCTCCCAAGAGGTTGTAACCCATCACAGTGATCAGGATGGCCAATCCGGGGAATAGCGACAGCCACCAGGCAATCTCAATGTTATCCTTGCCGGCGGTCAGGATATTGCCCCAACTAGGGGTTGGAGGTTGCACCCCCAGTCCCAGAAAGCTCAGGGCGCTTTCAGTAAGGATGGCCCCGGCTACCCCTAAAGTGGCGGAGACCATTACCGGGGCCAGTGAATTAGGGAGCAGGTGTCGCACGATAATCCGGGCATCCCCAGCGCCCAGGGCCTGGGCTGCCTGGACAAATTCCCGGTTTTTGAGAGACATAAACTCTGCTCGGACCAGCCGGGAGACCCCCATCCAACTGGTCAGGCCGATAATCGCCATGATGTTCCAAATACTGGGTTCGAGGATGGCGATGACCGCCAGGATCAGGAAAAAAGTGGGAAAACAGAGCATCAGATCAACAAAGCGCATGAGCAGACTGTCTATCCAGCCGCCATAATATCCGGCCAGGGCGCCGATCAACATGCCGATCAGGGTGGCCAGCCCTACCGAGACAAATCCCACTTTGAGGGAAATCTGAGCCCCAAACAGGATCCGGGAAAAGACATCCCGGCCCAAAGGGTCGGTGCCGAACAGATGGGCGGAGCTGGGCGGCATAAGCATGGCATCCAGATCAATGTAATTAGGGTCGTAGGGGGCCAGCCACGGAGCCAGAAAAGAGACCAGAAACAATCCCACGACAATGACCAGGCCGCTCAGGGCCAGGCGATTGTGGTAAAACCGGGCCCAAAATTCTCGCCGTAAAGAGCTGACGGCCATGTTTCAGCCCGTTCTTAAGCGAGGGTCAGCCAGCGCATAAGAGACATCGGCCAGCAGATTCCCCACCAAGGTGAGCAGGGCGCCGATGACCAGTTCCCCCATGACCAGGGGATAATCCCTAGACATTACAGCCTGATAAAACAATTGTCCCATACCGGGAATGGCAAAGATAGACTCAAAGATGACGCTGCCGCCGATCAACCCGGGCACCGACAGCCCAAGAATAGTAATCACCGGCATCAGGGCATTCCTCATGGCGTGCTTGAAGATCACGGTGCATTCGGGCAGGCCTTTGGCCCGCGCCGTGGTGATATAATCCTGGCGGATGACCTCCAGCATATTGCCCCGCATGTAGCGGGACATCCCGGCCAGACCCCCAAAGGCCGATACCAGCACCGGCAGAGTCAGATGATAGGCCAGATCTTTTATCTTTTCCCAGGTGGAAAAGTGCTCGTAAAAATGCGAAGTCAGTCCCGCAAGCGGCAGCCAATCAAGATAAACCCCGAAGAGCATCATCAGCAACAGGGCTAGCCAGAATCCAGGCATGGCGAAGCCGAAAAAGACAAATAACGTGGTGGCTTGATCGAACCAGGAATGCGGATAGGTGGCCGAAATCACTCCAATGGGGATGGCGATCACCAGAATCAGCAGCATGGCCAGCAGATTAATGGCGATTGTGACTCCGATCCGCTCTTTGATTTTATCCCATACCGGGCGGGCATCGGGTGAAAAAGACCGTCCCAAATCGAAACGGGTCAGACGCTTTAACCAATCCCAATATTGCACGTGCAGGGGTCGGTCCAGGCCATAAATTTCCCGCAGCCGCTTCTGGGCCTCCAGAGAGGCCTTGGGTTGCAGCATGGTCTGCACGTCGGTGGGCGACCCCGGGGCCAGATGAATGACCACAAAGGAGACCAGGGTAATCCCTACCAATAGGGGGATCATCAGGAGCAGACGTTTAATCAGATAAGACAGCATAATAATTGTTCTTATCAGCGAGGCTTGAGCCTCAGTTGAGCCTGGTAAACAGGATAACCTGCCGCGGCTCTCTTGTCAGGGGCAAAGTATAAAGATGTATTTCAGGGTTTCCCAGGCCCAAAGAGCGCGCCTGACGTTCCGCCTCCTGCAATTCGGTTTCGTCCAGCCGGGGGCCTTTCATGGCGATCAGCCTACCGTCGGGCTGCAGCAGGGGCGCGGCCAGGGCCAGAAACCGGGATAAACTGAAAGTGGCGCGGGAGACTACCCCCGACCAACCACCTCCCCAGGTTTGGGCCATTTGGGGGGTCAGATGGCAATGTCGGACCTCTATTCCGGAAAGTTGCAGTAAGACAATCAGATATTGCAAAAAAGCCACTTTCTTGCCTTTAGCCTCCACCAGGGTCAACTCCAGGGCCGGAAAGGCCAGTTTCAGGGGTAGACCCGGAAACCCCGCACCGGTGCCCAAGTCCACCAGGCTGGAGAGATCTCGGACCCAGCGCGCCAGGGCCAGGGAATCGAGAAAGTGCTTATGAATAATTTCAGGCGCAGTATTGAGGGCGGTCAGATTCACCCGGGCATTCCATTTCTGGAGTTCGGCCAGATATTGTAAAAATTTTTGGATAGTTTCCGGAGTTAGCTCCAGCCCCAATTCCCGGGCCCCGGAGCGCAGCAAGCGTTGCCATTCCCAGACGTCGGCGGAATGTTGGCCCATGACGTTTCCTATTTCCCCAGGCAGAACTGGGCAAAGATGCGATCCAGGACCTCCTCGCCGATCTCTTCCCCCAGGATTTCGGCCAGCTTACGAACGGCTTCCTGCAGGTCCAGGGCCAGCAATTCCAGGGGTTGCCCGGTCTCTAAAATAGTCTGGCCCTGGTCCAGGAATCTCAGACAATCTGCCAGGATTTGTCGATGTCGGGCCTGGGTAACGATCTCGCCGTTCAGGTTCAAACCGTTGCCCATGGCGGTCTGAAAAATGGCCTCGGTCAATGCGGCCAGGCCCTGGCCGGTCAGGGCGGAAATGGTGTAGATGGGAAAAGTCCAGCGATTACGGAGCTCCGCCACGGTCAGGGCCGGCACCAGGTCGCATTTATTCAATACCAAGAGTAGCGAGCGCCCCGCCAGCGCCGCTAGTTGACCCTCATCTTCTGGATCCAGGGGTTGACTGACATCAATCAGATAGATGATCAGATCAGCCCGGGCCAGTCGCTCCTGGGTGCGCTGAATCCCCAGTTCCTCGACCCGATCCCGGGCTTGCCGCAACCCGGCGGTATCACTGAGCCGGACCGGCAACCCGTGGATGGACAGGGTCTCCTCGATCACATCCCGGGTGGTGCCGGGGATTTCAGTGACAATCACCCGCTCTTCCTGGACCAGCCGGTTCAACAGGCTGGATTTGCCAACATTGGGGCGACCGACGATGACCACGTCCAGTCCTTCCCGGTACAGCCTGCCCTGGGCATAGGATGCCTGCAAAGTCTGCAACTGCGTCGCCAGCTGCTCCAACTCGGCCAGCACCGCGGAGGGAGACAGCTCCGGGGTGTCTTCCGAAAAATCGATGGCGGCTTCGACCCGGGCCAGAACTTCGGTTAAGCGGTCCCTCAGTTCCCTGATTTTGCCTCCCAGGCTGCCGCTCAGATGGCGCGCGGCCAGCCGCAAGCTGGCTGCGGTCCGGGCCTGGATGACCTCCAGAACGGCCTCCGCCTGGGTGAGATCAATACGACCGGAAAGGAAGGCCCGTTGGGTAAATTCTCCCGGGGCGGCCAGCCGGGCGCCCTGCTCCAGGGTGAGCTGCAAAATCCTAGATAAAACCCCATAGCCGGAATGGCAGTTGATTTCGATCACGTCTTCCCGGGTATAGCTATGTGGAGCACGCATCAAGGACAACAACACCTCATCTACTGCTTCGCCCTGGGTGGGATCGATAATCTGCCCTAAAACCAGATGATGAGAGTTAAAAGATGCGGTTTTTACTTGATACGGCCGAAACAGCTTTTGGGCAATGGTGTGGGCCTGAGGGCCACTCAACCGGACAATACCGATGCCCGCTTCTCCCAGAGGCGTGGAAATCGCCACGATAGTGTCGTGGGTGGAGCTTATCCCGAGATCAGGATGCCGGTTCACGTCGCCTCGACTACTGCTTCCTGCTCCCCCTTCTTCTTGGCTGGATAGATGATGATCTTTTTGTACAGGCCTTCGCCGCGGCTTTTGGTCTTTAACTCTTTATCGGGTTGCAGGGTAAGATGGATGATGCGGCGGTCATGAGCGTTCATCGGACTTAAGGTCAAGGGTTTGCCGATCCGTTTAACCTTATCCCCGTATTTTAGCGCCATATCAACCAGAGCCTGTCGGTGGCGCTCCCGGTAAGATTCGATATCAATGACCACCTTGGGTTTCTTTTTAGTCTGTTTGGCCAATATCTTGGTAACCAGATACTGAATGGCCTCCAGCGTCTGGCCCTGTTTGCCGATCAGCAGACCGGGGTCTTCGCATTCAATGTAGAGCTTAATCTGGTCGTTCTCTTGGATGCCGTTAATCGTGCAATGTTCGTTCATTTTTTGGAGGAGTTGGTCCAGAATTTCTTGGGCCTGAGGCAACAACGATGGTTCTTCCTCTGTTTTGAGGGCGGCGCGAATTTTTACTTTTCTACCGCCGATCAGGCCAAAGATTCCAGCCGAGCCGAGAGAAATGATCTCAATTTCCAGTTTATCTTGGGGGACCTGAAAATGGCCACAGGCATGGTCGATGGCTTCCTGGGCAGTTTTCCCTTCAAATTCCAAAAAGTTCATTAAAAGACCTCCACCAAGCCTTACGAAAGGTATTTGTTAGTAAAATGTTGCTGGATAATGGATAGGACGTTATTAGCCAGCCAGTACAACACCAGCCCAGAAGAGAAATTTAAAAACATCACGGTAAAGATTACGGGCATCATCAACATCAATTTGGCCTGGGTTGGATCCCCCGGGGCTGGCGACATCTTTTGCTGGATGAACATGGTCACCCCCATCACCACGGGGGTGATGAGCAGGGGGTCCCGAACCGATAAATCTGCCAGCCAGACGATCTCAGTAAAAGGCAGAGTGGGGATAAACGGCGCGTGGCGCATTTCAATAGCATATCCCAGGATATTATAAAGGGCGATAAACACTGGCAGTTGTAACAACATCGGTAAGCAACCACTGGCCGGGTTGACCTTATAGGTCTTATACAGGCCCATTAATTCCTTATTCATGGTCTCCCGGTCATCTTTATATTTTTCCCGTAGCTTGGCAATTTTGGGTTGCAGTTTCTGCATGGCCTGCATAGATTTGTAACTTTTATGGTTAGGATAAATGAATAAGATCCGGATCAGGGCGGTCAAAAGAATAATCGCCACTCCATAATTATGCAGGTAACGATAAAAGAAATTAAGCACATAAAGCAGGGGCATGGCCAGGATATTAAACCAGCCAAAATTTACGGCTTGCTCCAGTCCCAGCCCCAGGGATTTTAAGATGCTTAACTCCTTGGGCCCAAAATATAAGGCATAGGGGATGGTCGCCTGTTGACCGGGCGGAATGGCATTCATGGCCGTTTTTAAAGTCGCGGTCATGATTTTGGAAGATGTTTCCTGTAAAGTCAGGATCGATTCGTATCCAGCGCCCGGCACCACGGCCTTCATGAAATAGTTATCTTCCAGGCTGGCCCAATCGATCTGGCCAGTGAAGGTTTTGAGTTCTTCAAGCTTGCTGCTTTTGACTTCTTGCCGGCTTCCATTAATAAAGCCCACAAAGCCCTGGAAGCTGTACCTGCCAACCTCTGGTTTGGCATAATCAGCGGTGAGGGAGAGATTCAGATTGCCGGCCGAGGGTTGGCGGCTTTGGTTTTGCACGGTCAGGTTTAGACCGATCTGATAAGTATCGCCTCTAAAGGTCAGGGTTTTGATCAATATCAGACCATCAGGGCGCACCTGGGTAAAAGTCAGGCTCCCTTTACCCTGAGAATCTATAGTCAGGCTTTTTTGACTAGCCCGATAAGGGACCGCAGTCAGCGCCGGGGTAGTGCTGCTTTCCCAGCTAACCGCCAGGGGCAACTGGGCCGGGTCGCTGATCTCAATCAACTCTTTAGGGACAGTATGTTGTTCGCTTGCCGGTTGGTATTTTTGAATCTCAAAATTGAACCACCACAGGTCAAAGCCCGCAATAGTAGTAATGGGTAGTTCTTCCCGGTATTTTTTCAATTTAAAACTCTTCAGCCGGGCCCCTGGTTCGGTAAAGACCGCATGGTAGAGGGGGGTGTCCACCATGATGTCCCGGGGCGGTTCAGCCGTGGCCGGTGCCAGCGGAGGAATTTCCGGAGCCGGGGAGGGCTCAATTACCTGGCTGGGAGGGGGAGCCGGAGTCGGAGCGGGAGTCGAGGCCACGGGCTTAGCCTCCTCAGGGGGCGGCGTCGGCGCAAATCTCTCCTGCAGATAACCAAAAACTAAAAAAATTAACACACTGAGGGTAACAGCAATTATCAGCCGTTTTTCCATTTAGCTCTCCAGAAAATCACCAAGGCCACAGACACTAAGGGAGCGGGTCCCATCCGCCCGGATGATAGGGGTGGCATTTGATTATTCTTTTTAAGGTCAGGGCCAGACCCCTGAAGAGGCCATATCGCCCCAAGGCCTGGCAAGCATATTCGGAACAACTGGGGACAAAACGGCAGGCACGGGGAAATAATGGGGAAATAACTACCTGATAGGCCCTGATCAGGATAATCAACAAGTTAGCCATTAGCTCTGGCCTCGCGACCGGGCCGCAGGAGGCGCTGCAATTCAGCCGTTACCTCTGCCAAGGTAAGGTCAGGGGCACCTTTTTTAGCAATAATGACTATATCCTTAAGGGGCAAATTCCCTTTATTTAATCGAAAAAATTCCCGCAGCAGACGCTTAACCCGGTTCCGTTTAACTGCCCTGCCTATCCGTTTGCTCACTACCATGCCCAATCGCGGTCGCCCCACTTGATTGGGAACTATGGAGACCAGAAAGTTGGGAGTATGATAGCGTTGCCCGAAAGTTTTGGACCGCTCGAAATCGGCTTTATTGACCAGACGATCTGCTTTTCGAAAACTTGCCGTGCCCTTCAAAGTAGTATTTCGGGCGATTTTTTCCCGCCCGCCGAAAATTGTAAGGGAAGATGTTCCAGACAAGCTCTCAGGTTTACACCGCCAGTCGTTTTCTACCTTTGGCCCGTCGTCTTTTTAAGACTTGCTGGCCTCCCCGGGTTTTCATTCGGCTCAAGAACCCATGGGTTCGGGCCCGTTTCAAATTGCTGGGTTGATAGGTCCGTTTCACATCGATAATCCTTCTGGGATAGAGTTAACTGATTAAATTTATTTTTAAAACATTATTTCAGGATTTTGTCAAGGTGCTGACAACAAAATTGCTCCGCCGCAGGGTGATTTTCCATTTTATTACTTACTATTTTAAGGTTGAATTTTTTTTTCAACATGGCAAAATAAGTACTCACGCGAGGTCGGCGTGAATCAGTCTGGAACTCCCGGTATCAGGTGATCGGGTCTTATCGGGTCAGGCTAGCGGAGTTGCTCAACAGGCCTGATCGGGTCAGGCCTGTTTAAGTAGGTCAGTCCCACCATGCTCAAGAGCTGAAAAGCTTTAGACTTAATCAAGGAAATAAGCATTGCTCGCTTGACTCTGGACCTGAAGGCCTGGGGAACCATTTCAGAGTTACCCGAGCAAGGGAACAATTAGTTTCTATTTAAGGGGTTACTTATGTTTTTAGATCCTATCATGGGATGGTTCTCCAATGATCTGGCCATTGATTTAGGCACTGCCAATACCTTAGTTTATGTCAAGGGCAAAGGCATTGTCTTAAGTGAGCCCTCGGTGGTGGCAGTACGAAACAATGCCCGGGATCGCAACCGGGTGCTGGCCGTGGGCCGTGAGGCCAAAATGATGTTGGGACGGACGCCGGGCAATATTGTAGCGATTCGCCCCATGATGGACGGGGTAATTGCTGACTTCGAGATTACCGAGGCCATGTTGCGCCACTTTATTCAAAAAGTGCATAACCGTCGCGCCCTAGTCCGGCCGCGCATCATTATCAGCGTCCCCTCCGGCATAACTCCGGTAGAGAAGCGGGCGGTGCGCGAATCTGCGGAATCAGCCGGGGCCCGCGAGGTTTACCTGATTGAAGAACCCATGGCCGCGGCCATCGGCGCCGGCCTGCCGATTACCGAGCCGGTCTGTAATATGGTCGTCGACATCGGGGGCGGCACCACCGAGGTGGCGGTGATCTCGCTGGCCGGGATCGTCTATTCCAAATCAGTCCGGGTCGGGGGCAACAAGATGGACGAGTCGATCTTGCAGTATGTCAAACGCAAATATAATCTGCTGATCGGAGAACGGACCGCCGAGATTGTCAAAACCACCGTAGGCAATGCCTATCCCGTAGATGAAAGGGAGACCATCGAGATTAAAGGTCGAGACCTAGTGACCGGCATTCCCAAGATTTTGTCGATTAATTCCGACGAAGTGCGTCAGGCTGTTCAAGAACAGATTGATACCATCGTGGACACTGTAAAAACCGCCCTGGAACAGACTCCGCCCGAACTATCCGCGGACATTGTCGATAAAGGCATCTATCTCACCGGTGGCGGGGCCTTATTGAAACACCTGGATCACTTGTTGCACGAAGAGACCGGGCTGCCCATCAAGATAACCGAGGATCCCCTCTCGACCGTAGCCCTGGGTTCGGGTATGGCCCTGGATAATCTGACTATTTTGCGAGAAGTAATGGTGAGTTAAGGCTTTCGGTGTGCAACTCTGGCGACGCTTCCGAGTTCCTATTGTCTTTACCATTTTTTTCTTATTGATCTTTATCCTCATCACTTCCAGCCTGAGGTATCCCCATCCTTTACGGCCGATGGAGACCATTGTCATCGGTCTGACCGCGCCCATCCTGAAAGGTCTGACTATCTTGGGACGTTCGGTGGAAAAGGTGTGGACCGGTTACTTCTACCTGGTCGGAGTCCAACAAGAAAACCAATCCCTGAAGCAGCAGCTCCAGGAGATGGCCCAGAATCAGATCCGTTATCAGGAGGCCCTGCTGGCCCAGGAACGTCTCGAACGGCTGTTGGGACTGAAGAGGCAGATGGCGGTCCCCATCACCGGGGCCCGGGTCATCAGCTATGATCCCTCAGTCTGGTTCAAATGCGCCATTATCGACCAGGGTGAGGCTGAGGGCGTGCAGTGGGGAATGCCGGTCTTAGCCGCCGGGGGGATTGTCGGCCGGGTAATTGAGAGCTATCCCCATTATGCCAAGGTCATGTTCCTTCTGGACCGCAACAGTGCCATAGACGCCATGGTGCAGCGCAATCGCATGCGGGGGATTCTGGAAGGCAAGGGTGGTAACCGTTGTTATCTGCAGTACATTCCCAAAAATGCCGATATCCAGATCGGCGACCTCATCCTGGCCTCCGGACTGGGAGGCATTTATCCGCCGGGAATGGCCTTAGGCCAAGTAACCAAGACAGATAAAAAAAAGACCGGGATCTTCCAGGAAATCGAGGTCACGCCGATGGTCGACTTCGCCAATCTGGAGGAGGTGCTGGTAGTCACCGCCGTTACTCCCAGACTACAGAGATAAAAAGCTCATGGTTCGGGTGATCTTGCATTTAAGCCTAGGGGTGGGTCTGTTTTTTTTCCAAATACTGGTTTTGCCCTTAAATCAGAACCGGTTGGATCTGCTGAGTTTGCTGGTTTTTTATGAAGGGTCCCGTCCCTTTGTATATACTGCTATTTTTCTGGCCTTTTTATTAGGACTGGTGGTGGATTGCTATTCTTATGCCCCCTTGGGACTGCAGTCCGGGCTCTATCTGGTGGTAGTGTCGCTGGCCCGAGTTTTACGGCGTCAATTGAACTTGCAATATATCGTGCCCCAGATTTTAGCGGTGGGGCTGACTTTAGGGGTGCAGGGACTGTTACAATCGGGCATCTTGGACCTTTTGTATCCGGCGGGAGTATTTGATGTTAAGATAGTGCAATTTCACCTAGAACGGGCCGGGGCCACGGCCTTGCTGGCACCGCCCGGCTTCTTGGTCCTTGATTGGCTGGATAAAACCGCCGGGCGATATTTCCTTCACTATAAATCAGCCCTCTCTGGGACCGAAAAACTGGACTGAGCCATGATTCCCGATTAAGGATGGCAAAAGATCTGTATGGGGATGGGCAAGAATAAAATATCTAATAATTATAAAGACCTGCGCCGAAACCTCAGAGGTCGGGTACAGATGTTGCCCGAGCTTCAGGAAAAGATCCGACATAGCTTGTTTATCTTTGCGATTATGGCCCTGACCCTGTTTGGCCTTTTGACTATCCGCCTTTGGTACCTGCAATTAATCAAGGGCTATGAACTCCGGGATAAATCAGAACACAACCGCATCCGCACCCGGGACCTTCCCCCCTGGCGGGGGATGATTTTTGATCGGCAAAAGGAAATCTTAGTTGAAAATCGCCCTGCCTTTGATCTAATGCTGGTTCCGGAAGATGTTCAGGACCTGCCGCAACTGGCCTACCGCCTGGATGCTCTGTTGGGCTTAAATCCACAGGAGTTAGAGGAGAAAGTCGTCGCGGCCCGGAAAGATAATGCCCTCCGGATGATTCGGGTGCGAGGTGATCTCTCCTGGGAAGAAATGGCCCTGATTGAAACCTACCGCTATGAATTACCTGGGGTTTTGATCCAGATCCGGCCCCAACGGGAATATCGTAACGATGGGTTGGCCTGTCATCTGATCGGCTATTTAGGAGAAATTACCGAAAGCCAATTAAAAAGCCCCAAATTCTCTAACAACAAAATGGGGGACTACATTGGCCGCCGCGGCATTGAGTTGGCCCTGGAAAATTATTTAAGCGGCTACCGGGGGAGCCGGCAGGTTGAGGTGGATGCCTTGGGAAGAGAGCTGCGCCTGCTCAGCTCAACCCCGTCGACCCCAGGCGACAATGTCTACCTGACCATCGATGCCCGGCTGCAGCAGGCGGCCGAAACCGCTTTAGAAGGCAAAACCGGGGCGGTTGTAGCTCTGGATCCGCGGAATGGAAAGATTCTGGCCCTGGCTTCATCTCCTAGCTTTGATCAGAAAGTCTTTGAAAAAGGCATTACTGTCCCATACTGGCAACAAATAGTCAGGGATAAAGAACATCCTCTGGAAAATCGGGCTCTGAGAGGACAATATCCCCCGGGCTCGACCTTTAAGATTATCATGGCAGTGGCTGCCCTGGAGGAAAAAGTCATTACCCCCCAGACCACCTTTTACTGTTGCGGGGCCTTGCCTTTTGGCAACCACGTGTTTCATTGCTGGCGGCGCGGAGGTCACGGAAGTATGAATCTTCATAAGGCCCTGGTCCAGTCCTGTGATGTATTTTTTTATAAAACCGGCCTGAGGTTGGGGATCGATCGGATTGCCAAATGGAGTCGGCGCTTTGGTTTGGGCCAACCCACGGGTCTCAATTTAGACCATGAGAAAGGGGGCCTGGTAGCCTCCACGGCCTGGAAAAAACGTCGGTTCAATCAATCCTGGCATGAAGGCGAAACCCTATCCGTCGCCATCGGCCAGGGCTATAACCTGGTGACACCGCTGCAGATGGCCCGCGTGGTTGCGGCGATTGCCAACGGTGGCATTATCCATGTGCCCCAATTGGTAGACCGCATCGAAAGCCCGGACGGGGAGGTCATCTTTCGATCCCGACCGCAGGTGGCCTCAAGGCTGGAAGCTGCTCCCCAGACCATTGCCCTGGTGCGACGGGGTCTGCGCGGAGTGGTTCACGAACCCGGGGGCACCGGCCGCGCCGCCCGGATACCCATGGTGGAGGTCGGCGGCAAGACCGGGACCGCCCAGGTAGTAGCCAAGGGTAAGGAACGGTGGGGCAGAGGGGGGCGTAAGACGCAAGATCATGCCTGGTTTGTCTGTTTTGCCCCGGTGGAGAACAGCGAAATCGCCCTCGCGGTTATTATTGAGCATGGCGGGCATGGCGGTTCGGCAGCTGCGCCGGTAGCCCGACAAGTGCTGGCGACCTATTTCAGCAAACCGGCCGCCAGTGAGACCACCCTGTCCTCAGCTACCCAGTAGCAACCAGGAGCGGTTTACCCGGAGCCGGTCCAAGGGAATCCCTTCGAGGTTTGGTCTTTCTCCTCCGGCCAACCAAAACGGCCGACCAGTCGGACGAAGCGGCAGCCCCCATAATAATCGAATTTCAACCCCTTTGGAGTTTTGATTACCCGGGTCAGGGTCTGAGAAAACTGGTCCCCCACCGGAATTACCAAACGCCCGCCTTCGGCTAATTGGTTGATCAACGGTTGGGGTATTGAGGGCGCTCCAGCCGTGACAATAATGGCATCAAAAGGTTTTTCCTCCGGCCATCCCAGAGTTCCATCGCCTACCCGGATCTGGACGTTGAAATAACGCAGTTCTTCCAAAATTCGCCGGGCCCGCAAAGCCAGGGAAGGGTAACGTTCGATAGAGAAGACCTTTTCGGCCAGTTCGGCTAAAATAGCCGTCTGATAACCAGAACCGGTGCCGATTTCAAGCACTTTTTCAGGCCCCTTCAACTCCAGGGCCTCGGTCATGGAGGCCACTATGTAAGGTTGGGAGATGGTCTGCTGTTCGCCGATGGGTAGTGGATAATCGCCGTAAGCCTGGTCTTTCAGGGCCTCTTCCACAAAGCGGTGGCGGGGTACCTTACGCATCGCCGCCAGCACCCGCGGGTCCCGAATGCCTCGGCGAATCAGCTGGTTCTGGAGCATTCGTTCCCGGGCGGCAAGGTTGAAGTCAGCGTCTTTCTTCTCAGCGGTCATGGTTTAATCTATCTTCTATATCCTACAAGGCTTTTGGTGTCACCGATAACGAAAAAAATACCTGATAATCGATCAAACCTTTTTTTCCCAGCGCAATAATTCAGTTACAGCCGCCAGGGTTTTTCCTTCTTTGATCTCTTCCCGGATGCGGTTTTCCTTTTCTAAAACATCCATGGCCCGGTTGGTATATTCTACCGCCTTGGACAGGGGCAGAACGGTCACCCCGTCATCGTCTCCCAACAGCCAATCCCCGGTCTCGACCCGAACATTACCGATGCGGATGGGGACCCCGATCTCCCCAAAGCCCCGCGGTTCCCCAGCGTTAGGCATCACCAGGCGGGTAAAGGCCGGGAAGCGTAGTTGGATGATATCTCCGGAGTCGCGGATCGCACCATCAATGACTACACCCGCCACTTTTTTTTGAATGGCGGAATGAGTCGCCAGTTCTCCCCACAGGGCAGGACCAACCCCACCGGCATCGATGACAATGACATCCCCGGGGTGGGCCACGTCAATAGCCTCCACCGGCTTGGCCCAGTCCCCCGGATAGGTGCGCACCGTCAAGGCCTTGCCCACCAGGTGGATACCCTGGAACAGGGGGCGAATGCCTTCCAAAACGCCCCCGCGATGTAGGGCGTCAGAGAGATTGGCAGCTGATACCAGATTGAGAACATTCCGTAGCTCGCTTTCATCTACCCGGCGGAATAGGGTGGTGGGAATAGGAACCCGCTCGTCCATGGCCTGGCGAATTTCTCGAGTGGCCTGTTCAGGATTCAGCGCCTTGGTAATGGCCCCGCCGACAATGACATAACTGGCCCCGGCTTCAATGGCATGGGCGGCTGTCTCAGAGTTGACGCCGCCGGCCACTCCTACCGGCACCTTTACCGCTTGGCTGACCTTCTTTAGGACCATGAACGGGTCCCGCCCTTCCATCTGTTCATCGATGGCCACGTGCACGGTAATATAATCGGCTCCCAGGGCTTCGACCTGTATGGCCCGGGTCACTGGATCGGGCACGGCGATCAGATCGACGACGATCTGGGCCCCATAATTTTTCCCGGCCTCGATGCATTCCCGGATGGTGGCGTCACTGGCCGCACCTAAGACATCGATGACGTTGGCCCCGGCCTTGGCCGCGGCCTCCACTTCGACCCGGCCGGCATCCATGATTTTCATGTCAGCGACAATGATCTTGTGCGGGAAAAGTCTTCTCAGTTCCCGGACCGCGTCCAGACCCTCGCTTTTGATCAAGGGGGTTCCGGCTTCCAGCCAATCCACCCCTCCGGGGACCGCCAGTTCAGCCAGATTGATCGCTCTTTTAAGGTCAACAAAGTCCAGGGCCAGTTGTAAGATTGCTCCCATTATTTACTTTCCTGGTGGAATGCTACTCTAAATCTGCGTGTCGGGCCATAATATCTTGGCGGTTCCGGCCCAAACGCCGTTGATAGAGCATCAGAATAACGGTTTCGAAAAATATAAAAGCAGCCTGTTCAAACAAGCTGCCCGGACATTGTATGGACTCCAGTTCGTGGGCCAGAGATAGTTTCGTGGTTCCTGGCACCAAAATGCTCAGGTCTGCTTCCTGCCCGATGGCCGATTCTCGATGGGCAGTAAGGCTAACGGTCCGTGCCCCCCGAGACTTGGCCTGCCGGAGTAATTCCCGAGTCTGGGGAGTCTCCCCCGAACCAGACACCACCAATAGCAAATCACGGGGCTGAATGCGGGGGGTAATTGTTTCTCCCACATAGTAGATGGTGAAACCGAGGTGCATCAGCCGCATACAAAAGGTCCGAAGGATAAATCCGGACCGCCCCGACCCATAACCAAACAGCCGGGGGGCGGCTTCCAGTTCCTGGATTAGACTTTCCGCGGCCTCCGGATTCAAGCGGGAGATGGCCTGGCTAATTTCTTCCAGTAAACGGTTTATGGCCTGATTAAAGTCAAGTTCAACCAAAGATCTGATTAAAGCTGGGCGGCTCAAGCGCGTCCGGCACATTTGGTTCCCCTCCTCTTTCAGTCTCGGTCCAACCAGGGTTTGGATCCAAGCTTCTCAGCCTGGCTAAGGGGACAATCTCTTTAAATTTTTAACATAATTACAAAAGATTGTCAAAACCTGAAATTGGCGACGTGAGGATTCACCTTCGTGGTCCAGGGCCGGAGGGGAGATTTTATTTTTTCATCTAAAACCGACCACTAAAGCGGTTTTATGGCCTTTTTCATTTGAATTGCGGCAAATTATCTAGGAAAATATTTAAAAATGGCTAGCGTGGGGGGAGCCGGAGACAGCCTGAACCCTCAAAGAGGCAAGCGATGCAAAAGTATAAGGAAAGAAAATGGAGCGGCGAAAAAGGGAAGAAATTCGGCAAAGTCGATGATCCCTATCTGCCCTGGGGCGGCCGTCATGAGATGGCGATCTGCACCAGTTGTAAAGCCATCTATCAGAATAAACGCTGGTTTTTTGATGAGGAGCTTTATCGCCGGCATATTAACCGGGAGACTACCAACCGGGTCATCTGCCCGGCCTGCAAAAAAATCCAGGACCACTATTTTGAGGGCGTCTTGACCCTGCAAGGGGATTTTTTCAACCAACATCGGGAGGAGATCATTACCCTGCTGAACCGCGAAGCGGAACGGGTTTCGGCCAAAAGCCCCGCTGACCGGATAATCCAGATGGTCGAAGAAGACAAGGAGCGTTTGATCGTAGAAACCACCACGGAGAAATTGGCCCAACGCTTAGGGCGGGCAGTTTATCGGGCCTATAAGGGTGAACTGGATTTTCGCTGGTCCCACATGAATAAGTTCGTCCGGGTCTACTGGTCCCGCTAAAAAAAGATTAAAAACTGCCCCGGCAGCCTCAGGCATCTTTTTGGGGACACAGCACCAGGTTGATATGGCGACGGCGCAGATCTACGTGGGCCACCCGGACCTGGACCCGGTCGCCCACCTGAAAGCTGCGGCCCCGACGCCGGCCGATCAGACGCAGGCGACTTTCCTGAAACTTATAATAGTCATCCGGCAGATCTACCAATCGGACCAGGCCCTCGGCAAAAATCTCATCCAAAGAGACAAAAAATCCGAAAGCACTGACTCCGGAGATGGTGCCGTGAAAGATCTCGCCGACATGTTCGGCCAGGCAACGCACCTGCATGCGGGCCAGCATTTCGCGTTCGGCCTCAATGGCCAACCGTTCCCGGGCCGACAAAAACCGGGCCTGATCTGCCAATTCCTCTTCGTCTGGTCCCTCTGAGGGTCCGGTTTTCTGAAGGCGATCAAGGAGCAGCCGATGGACCATGAGATCCGGATAACGCCGGATGGGCGAGGTGAAATGGGTGTAGATCGGCGCGGCCAGCCCATAATGGCCAACATTGGAAGCCGCGTAACGGGCCTGCTTTAAGGAGCGTAACAGCATGATCTGCACCAAATAGGCCACCGGGGTATCCTGGATCTGGTCGAAGAATTCCCGCAGGATCAGAGGATTATAATCAGCCTCGGGGGGCAGCCGGTAACCTAAGCGCGACATCGCCCGTCGGAAGGCCTGCATCTTGTCCGGATCGGGCACGTCATGGACCCGGAAGATGGCCGGCTCCCCCAAGCAGCGGGCTGCTGCTTCATTGGCAGCAATCATAAACTCTTCGATGAGCTGATGTGCCTGAAGGTGGTCGATCCGCCGGATGTCGGTCGGCACCCCCTGATCATCCAGGCGGACTTCCGCTTCGGGAATGCTTAACAACAGACTGCCCCGTTCTTTGCGCCGGTCTCTGAGAAGTTGACAGAGCTCGGCCATGCTGGTGAGCATTTCCACCAGCTCGGGGTTGTATTGCACCCAGGCCAGATCATGACTCTCAAGAATCTCCTGCACCTGGTTATAGGTCAGCCGGGCCTGGCTCTGCACCACACTCCGGTTAAACCGGCTGGAGAGGAGGCGGCCTTGATAATCGTAGTTTATAGTCACCGTCACCGCCAGCCGTTCCACTCCGGGGTTCAGGCTGCAGATGCCATTGGACAGTTCCTCGGGCAGCATCGGCAGCACCAGGTGAGGAAAGTAGATGCTGTTACCCCGTTGGTAGGCCTCCGCATCCAGGGCCGAACCTGGGTTGACGTAGTAACTGACATCGGCAATCGACACATAGAGGATAAACGAGCCATCGGCCTTTTTGACCAGGGCCACCCCATCATCAAAATCGCGGGCCTTGTCACCGTCAATGGTTACGGTGAGCAACTCCCTCAAATCCAGCCGGCCGGCCCGAGCCGCCGCTGGGACTTCTTGAGGCACCTGCCGGGCTTCCCGAAGCACCCGGGTAGGGAACCGGCGAGGCAGATCATATTTATGGATGACTGACTTGACCTGCACCAGCGGATCTTCCGGGGCACCCAACACCTCAATAATTTTCCCCAGGGGGTTGAGACGCTCGGTAGGAAACCGGGTGATCTCTGCAACTACCACCTGCCCCACCTGGGCCTGGTCCAAACATTCGGCTGGAATGATCAGATCAAAAAGCAGATGTTCATCCTCGGGAGAGACGAAGTAGGTGTCTTTGGCCTGAGACAACAGGCCCACCACCTTCTTGATTCGTCGCTCCAGGATGCGGATTATCCGTCCTTCCCGGCGGCCCCGGTGTCCGACGTGCTCCACCCGAGCCACCACCCGGTCGCCGTGCAGGGCCTCTTTCAGGTTAGCGGGATTAATGAAGACATCAGGGCCCCCGGTTTCAGAGGCGACAAACCCATAACCTTCGGGATGGACTGAAAGTTGTCCGGCTACCAGATTCATCCCTGCGGTCAGACCATACCGCCCCCTGGGCAGTTTGATCAACTCCCCTGCCTTGACCAGATTATGGACTATTTTCTGTAAGTTCCGCGATTCAGCAGCCGGAACCGCCATCAA
>JAFDGA010000030.1 GCA_019309545.1 Deltaproteobacteria bacterium | reverse complement strand
TTTAGGACCAGCCAGAAAGCCGATCAGGCGATTGTCCGGGTGGGCCTGTTTAGCGGCCTCAAACACTCCGGCAATGACATTGTGACCACCCGGAGCCGGCCCGCCCGATGTTCCTGGGCGGACCGCAACACCTCCAGCTCAAAGCCAGGCAGGGGCCGGGCCCCTCCGGCCCCTGCCTGCAGCCGGGCACACAGACAGGGTTGATATGTTCTTCTTTCTGCTCTGATCGGGCTTTCGGAACTTAATAGTTTGGCTATTTCATCTTGAGAATAATAAATCTGAGGCTTGGGTTCAACGGTCATCTAAATTCTCCTTATGAGCTATTGGTTTAGGCCATATAGTATTATATAGCGTGATGTAAAATCTTGGGGAGGGGCCAGGAGCCAGTGGCCCTTCCCCTGGCCTACCTTGCATGAATAAAGTGACTATCAGTCACTTCTTTCCCTGATGATTCTCAGTATTTTGCCCATTACCAGGCTGATTTGCCAAGATGGTCAGATGGGGTCGGATTTCTTCCAAATTTTTCGGTCCGATGCCGTTAACCTTGGATAACTCCTCTATCTGATTAAAAGGACCATTTGTTTCCCGGTATTGGATAATGCGTGCGGCCAGTACCGGGCCGATCCCCGGAATGGCCTCCAGATCCCTAGCATTGGCATTATTGAGATCAATAGCCAGACCCAGAACCAACAATTTCGCCCCCGACATGCGGTCCAGGGTATAGGAGCCATCCTTTGCCACCATGATCCGGCTGCCGCTGGCCAGGGGCTGGGACAGGGCCGGAGGGAGGCCTGGACCACCTCCCACTGCCCAGAGTTGTTGTATCTCTGGAGGTTGGGGGAAGTCATAAACCCCGGGTCGAGCTACCGCGCCGCCTATTTCCACCCAGTAGATTTTGCCAGAAGAAGCGGAGGACGCGGCCTCTCCTCCAACCAGTCCGCTCCGTCCTAGCAAAAGTCCCATCAGGATAATGCCGAGCAGCAGGATTACTCCTTGTTGGGAGCGGATCAGGTACTCTTTGGGATTAGCCGGACTGACGTTCATCCTTGAACAGCTTGTAATTGATGCTGTCCACCAAGGCCTGCCAGGAGGCCTCGATAATGTCGTAGGAAACCCCGACCGTCCCCCAGCGGTCATGGGCGTCCCGGGTTTCGATCAGCACCCGCACCTTGGCCTCGGTCCCTCCTGAGCCTGGGAGGACCCGGACCTTATAGTCTTCCAGGCGCATCTCCGCCAACCGCGGGAAAAACCGCAACAATGCCTTTAACAGGGCATTATATAAGGCGTTTACCGGGCCGTTGCCCAGGGCCGCGGTATGCACCTCGAATGACCCCACCCGCACCTGAACCGTGGCCTCGGGGATGGTCGAATTATGTGGTCCAGCCTTCTGATCGACTACTCGATAGCCCTGGAGGTGGAAATATTCCTTAAACTGTCCAAACCCGGCCCGCAGCAACAACTCCAGAGAAGCATCGGCGCCCTCGAACTGGTAGCCTTGCGACTCCAGTTGCTTGACTTTATCGAGGATGTTATCTAACACCCCGGTGCTGGCCGGGGGCAGATTAATATTTAGTTCTTTAATCATCTCCAAGGCCGCAGAGACACTGCGATCATGGGCGGCAGGCTCCAGTTCCAGGTCTTTGGCCTTAAGAAAAATTGTGCTCTTACCGGATAGGTCCGACACCGGGAATTTGCGGCAGTTACCGACAATTTCCGGGTTGATGTGCTCGTAGGCCCGGGGGTTGAGTTTGACAGCGGCAGCATGCACCCCACCTTTATGAGCAAAAGCGCTCTTGCCAACATAAGGCTGATAACGATTGGGGTGCATATTTGCTAATTCATAAATATATCTTGACAGTTCCGTGAGTCGCTTGAGGTTTTCATCACTAATGCAGTCAAAGCCCAGTTTTATTTTGAGGTTAGGAATAATCGAGCACAGATTGGCATTGCCGCAGCGCTCCCCCACCCCATTGATGGTGCCCTGCACCTGTTCCACCCCCTGCTCTACCGCGGCGATGCTGTTGGCCACCGCCAGGTCAGAGTCATTATGAGCATGGATTCCTAAGGGTACTCCTGGAAAGCGCTGCTGCACCGCTTTGATAATTTCTACTAATTTCGATGTCACCGTGCCGCCGTTGGTGTCACATAGAATTAAACAATCGGCTCCGCCGGCAATGGCCGCTTCCAGGGTTTTTAGGGCATATTCCGCATCGTCCTGGAAGGCATCAAAGAAATGCTCGGCATCATAAAAAAGCTCGACCACCCGAGGCTTGAGGTAGCGCAGGGAATGGGTGATGATCTCCAGATTGCGCTCCAAAGTAGTACGTAATACCTCTTTCACGTGGAAAGTCCAAGACTTGCCGAAGATGGTAATCACTGGTGCCCGGCTGATCAGCAATTCCTGGAAAATCGGGTCTGTTTCCGGGGGGCGATCCTTGTGATGGGTGCTGCCAAAGGCGGTTATATAGCTTTGGCCCAGGTTATAATTGTGAATCTCGGAGAAAAAATCCTTGTCCCGGGGATTGGAGCCAGGCCAGCCCCCTTCAATGTAATCGATCCCCATCTGCGCCAGTTTTTTGGCAATGCGGATTTTATCTGCCAAAGACAGATTGAAATCCTCGGCCTGGGTACCGTCGCGCAGGGTAGTGTCATAAATTTTAACGCGTCGCATAACCTTTCCTTGTTACGTTAGGGTTTTTCGAGGTCTGGCATTCTCCAGACCAAAGGCATCATGGAGCACCCGCACTGCCAGTTCGGTATATTTATCTTCAATCACACAGGAAATTTTGATTTCTGAAGTGCTGATGGTCAGGATATTGATATTTTCGGCGGCCAAGGTAGAAAACATCCGGGAGGCCACGCCAGCGTTATTGCGCATCCCGACTCCGACGATGGAGACCTTGGCAATATTATCATCGCTGATCAATTTATCGGCCCCGATCTCCTGGGCTACCGGTCCGATCAATTCCAGGGTTTTTTTCAGGTCACCTTTGGGGACGGTGAAGGTCAGATCGGTAAGCCCCTCAATACTGGTATTCTGGATGATCATATCGACCACAAGGTTGGCCTCGGCTACCGGATTGAAAATCCGGGCGGCTATACCTGGAACGTCGGGTACCCTGGTTATGGTAACCCGGGCATCGTTTTTGCTGTAAGTTACGCCTGTTACCAGGATGTCTTCCATGTCCTTATCCTCCTTAGTCACCAGGGTCCCTGGCCGCTCCGTGAAGCTAGAACGGACATGCAGGGGCACATTATAGCGTTTGGCAAAACCGACGGAACGGATTTCCAAGACCTTGCTTCCCAAAGAGGCCAATTCCAGCATTTCGTCGTAGGAGATGCGTTCTAATTTTCGGGATTGCGGGCAAATGCGAGGATCAGTGGTATAAACCCCTTCCACATCGGT
The DNA here is from genome assembly GCA_019309545.1 of Deltaproteobacteria bacterium. Lineage (NCBI taxonomy): Bacteria > Pseudomonadati > Myxococcota > Myxococcia > Deltaproteobacteria bacterium. The sequence continues at coordinate 15,955 of JAFDGA010000030.1, read as the reverse complement.
ATAGATTTCACAAAGATCAGCCTTCAGAGCCGCAGCAATGGCTACCGCGGTGGTGTCCGAGCCACCCCGCCCCAGGGTGGTGATATTGCCGACTTCGTCCACCCCTTGGAAACCGGCGACGGTGACGATCCGGTCTTTTTTAAGTTCCTCCAGAATGCGGGCCGTATCAATGCCAACAATCCGGGCCCGGCCATAAGCCCGATTGGTATAGATGCGAGCCTGGTGACTGAGAAGCGACGTCGCCGGAATACCTTGGGATTTCAGGAACATGCTAAACAGGGCGACGGTTACCTGCTCGCCGGTAGCCAACAGCACATCGAGTTCCCGAGGGTCTGGATCTTCGGACAGGTTGCGAGCCAGCTGAATCAGCCGGTCGGTTTCTCCGGCCATGGCCGACAGCACTACCACCATGCGGTGGCCTTCCCGCCAGCCTTTGACCACCCGGTTAGCAACATTGGCAATGCGCTCCGGATTGGCTACTGAGGTGCCGCCGTATTTCTGGACAATTAATGCCATCTGAGGTGAATCTCCCTAAAATTTAAAATTATATTGTACAAACTTGGGCAAAGAGAAACAACCCTGTTAGCGCCTGAGATTATAAAACAATTTCTAAATAGCAAGGGCAATGGCAAATTTTGTCAAACCAGGTATAGATCAATGGGGGGATTGCAGCACTCCCGGAGTGCGGCTCCAGAGACGGGCAGCCTCATCCTGGTAAACGATAAGATAATAAGCACAGTAGGGGCAGTCCAATTTATTCCACCCGGGGATTACAGGGAGCACCGATTCCTCCCCGCAGTGGGGACATTGGAAAAATACTTCGGTCCGGTTCTGCTGTATTAGGACTTCCAATTTGCTTACTCCGTGGGCCCTAAAGCAGAGAATTCTCCGCCAGGCTGAAGTAACCCTGACGGCCGATGATCAGGTGATCGTGGACTACTAAGTTTAAGGCCTCGGCGGCTTGAATAATGGCCCGGGTCAGTTCGCGATCCGCGGCCGACGGGGTCAGATTGCCGCTGGGATGATTGTGGACTAAAATCAGCCCGGTGGCTTTGTGTTTCAGGGCCATTTCCAGGATCTTACGGGGATAAACTACCGCCTGGTTCACCGTGCCCTCCTGAATGATCTCTTCGGCAATGATTTCGTTCTGGGTGTTCAAGAAGATCACCCGGAATTGCTCATCCTTGAGACCTCCCATGGAGACCCGACAGTAGTCCACCAGGGCGGTCAGCGAGGGAATGCGTTGCCGCTTCAGGACTTCTTCCTTGAGATAATATTCGGCGCAGGCCTTGGTCAGGCGGATCAGGGTGGCGGAATAATCTCTTAGGCCATCCACCTTGACCAGGTCCTCAAACGAGGCATCCAGGACCCCGGTGAAGGAGCCGAAATGAGCCAACAGACGTTTGGCCAGCGGCTTGACATCGGAGTAGGGAATAGCAAAGGTGAGCAGCAACTCTAAAATTTCATAATCCTGCATGCTCTCGGGACCGGCTTGCAGAAAGCGGGTCCGCAGCCGCTGGCGATGACCGTGATAATGGGGGGGCGCGGTTTTCCCTGATTTCATATCCCATATATAATAGTTCTTTGGTTTATTTGTCAATCAGGTCAGAGACTGGCCCATAAAAAAGCCGGGCAGGGCATAATCCCCACCCGGCTCACTTTAGGCAAAGTGTGGTTTGAGAATGTCCTGACAGTTAAGCGCCAGGATGTTGGCCAGATTTACTCTTCGCCCGCGGCCGCGGCTTTCTCTTCCAGCTCGCGGCGCATGGCCATATCGTAGAGCACCCGCTCCCGGGCCTTGTCGATGCCCAGGGCAGCGCGCTTCTTGTCGATATGGGCGATCATCTTTTTGGCGGCCAGCACCGGATCGAGCTCGAAATCCCATTTGCCGCCCAACTCCTCTTCTAGACCGCGGAACAGGTAGTCGGTCAGGATGTCCGAACCCAGGGTCGGCCAGCTAACCCCAAAGATGGTATAAACGCCGGAGGAGACGAAATAGTGGCCGATGGAGATGGCCTTTTCACTCATCCACTCGGGGGCCGCCCCGGCTGCGGGCAGGTCGCTGATGTCATTGCCCAGCCCGCCAGCTTTGACGCAGGCCGCCGCGGCCATCAGGATGCGGGAATTGTCCACGCAGGAACCCATATGCAATACCGGCGGAATCCCTACGGTCTCGCAGACCTCGGCCAACCCGGGGCCGCAGTACTTCACCGCGGCTTCCGGGGTCAACAGACCCGCCTTGCCGGAGGCCATGGCGCTACAGCCGGTGACCAGGACAATGATATCGTTCTTAAGCAATTCCTTGGTCATTTCCAGATGGGAATTGTCGTGCATGGTACGGCAGTTGTTACAGCCCACCACTCCGGCGATGCCCCGCACCCGTCCGCCGATGATGTTGTCATTAAGAGTATAATAAGAACCGCGGATAGAGCCGCCCAACAGATAGCGGATGGTCTCCATGCTGAAGCCCACTACGGTAGGATACTTGGCCTCTGGAATCAATACCGGGGCCCGGCGGTTGGGGAAATTGTCAATCGCTTCCCGGACGATCCGGCGGGCAATATCCATAGCATGGTGCTCATCCATGGGTATATGCATGGTTTCGCCTTCGATGCGCGCCCGGGGATCGGTGGTGATCAACTTGGTGTGGTAGCATTTGGCAACGTTGGCCAGCGACTGCATTTCGCACTGGACATCGACGATCATGGCATCCACCGCGCCGGTGGTGATAGCCAGTTCCTGCTGCAGGTAGTTGCCCGCTACCGGAATGCCGTGGCGCATCAACAGCTCATTGGCCGAACAGCACATGCCGGCCAGTTGCACTCCCTGGGCCCCCTTGTTTTGGGCATACTGCACCATTTCGGCCTCCTGGGAGGCCACATAGATCATCTCCGGCAATACCGGCTCATGACCATGAATGATAATGTTGACATGATCCTCTTTGAGAACTCCTAAGTTTATTTCGCCGTGCACCGGTACCGGGCAGCCAAACAGGACATCCTGCAGATCGGTGGAGATCATGGAGCCGCCCCAGCCGTCCGATATCGCGGTCCGGGTGCATTGCTTGAGGATATTATGATATTCCTGGTCCACTCCCATATGGGTGCGATGCATTAACTCCACGATTTCAATATCGCAGCCGCGTGGCATGACGCCCAGGTGGCGCCACAACTCCACCCGCTTCTTGGGAGGCCGCTTGGCAGCAAATACCAGCTCGCCTTCTTGCTGACCGAATTCGGCCATGATCTTATCAGCCAATTCCTGGGCAATGGCTTCGGTAGAGCGAGGCTTCTGGTCGTCGCCCTCACCTTCAGTGATTGCCACATCATAATCCAGGGCGATTTGCTTCAGTTTGGTGACATCTTTAATCTTGTACCCCGGAGCCTTGCCATGTGCCACCTCTTTAAAGAGTTTGGCCACACCCCGGGAATGGTCGTTATGGGCCGCGGCGCCGCCGCAGACCATGCGGGCAAAGTTCCGGGCAATAATGGTCTCTGCAGTAGCCCCGCAGACCCCCATGCGAGCCTTAACTTCCTCCGGCTCTTCCTCGCCCTTTTTCTTTTTGGGCTTGGGTATCCGGCAGGGGCCCTGGGAACAGATACGGCAACAAGCGCCTTCGGCTCCAATGGGGCATGGTTTCATCTTCTCGGCCCGGTCCCAGATAGTCTCCACGCCCTGTTCCTGAGCGTGTTTCAACATTTCTTGAGTACCTGGGTCTACACTCCTGCTCTCGATGTCCGCCATTGAGGTTCCTCCTTTGGACCAGTTTTTTCTAAACGGATAAATATCTATACATAATTATAAACAAGAAAATTTATTTGTCAATAACTTTTATTTAAATGCCCAGCGGCGATGATTTAGGTGAAAAATCTGTGCGGCGACTCAAAATAGCAATGAGGGTTAGATTAACCTGGCGAAAAGTTCTTCCCTTGCGGCCTCAGTTTGGGTAAGATCTTGGCAGTCCCAATTTTCCACAACCAGCCATGGTATTGTATAGGTCTTTTACTAGCGCCGCCGTGTTGCATCAGTATATGCTGGTGGAATCGAGGCCGGGAGACCTAATTCTGGTATCCCATGATCGCCTGGCCCGGCAGCTGTGGCACGCCGAACGGCAACAGAAGTTGAGCCAGGGTTTGGCGGGCTGGGAACCGTTGCCCATTCTGACCCTCAACCAATGGTTCCAACAGCTTTTCGAGTCCTTATGGCCGCCGCTATGCCTGGCCACCGACCTGAAGCGTTTGCGCCTCTGGGAGGAGGCCATGCAATCCGGCCCCCGGCTGGCAGATCTTGCTGTTGACCTGGCTCTGGCCCATCGCCTGGATGAAACTCATGCTATTCTTTCCCGTCACCTGATCTCATCTACCCTGCCTGCCGGCGAAGGCCCGCCTCTTGTGGCCTGGCGACGGGCTATCTGTCAGATTTTTGAAGCTCAATTGACGGAACAGCATCTTATTACGCCGGGGCAGTTGCCAAGTTATCTATTGCAGGAACTGCGGCTGGGTAAAATCTCTTTGCCGCCCCGGATCTTGGCTCTGGGCTTTGAGGCCCCGGCCCCGGTTGAAGAAGCCTGGTTCCAGGAATTGGCGAACCGCACTGATCTTGAAAGGCTGCTGGTCCAAGGCTCCCCCAGCGTGGTTCAGACCGCGGTAACCCTACCCGATGTCGAACAAGAGATGCAGTGGGTGGCGGCCCGAATATTAGAGGCGTCTCATCATGGGGGTCTGACACCGCACCGGGTGGCGGTCACCTCCCCGGCCATGGATGACTACGCCGCTCCTTTCCAGCGGATGTTGGCCGAGCTTCTGGGCCCAGCCTGTGAAGGGGGCCGGGTGGCCTATAATTTTTCCCACGGCTCCAGCCTGGCCGAGCATCCGCTGTTTCAGGTCGGCATCCTGCCTCTAACTTTTTTTACCGAGGGCGAATTACGCTCATCTCTGATTTCGCTGCTGCTTTCTCCCTATTATGGCCGTCTGGGGGCCCAAAACGAGTTCGGAGTCGAATTAGACCTGGTGTTTCGGGAACAGGGTGTGGACCACGGCTGGCCCCGGTTGCGCCAGGCCTGGCACCGCCAACCGAACCTGGCTGACGGCCTCGGGGCTGAGGTGCTGAGCAGCCTGGAACCCGCGCTGAAGGCTTTTCTGGTAAGCCCCCAATCAGGCCGGGAGTGGATCGCAGCCTTGAAACAGACCTGGCGGTTACTGGGTTTTCCGGTGGAACTGAATGACCCGGAAGCCCAGGCGATGTCCGTCCTGGAAGAACTTCTCCAAGATGTAGAGCGAGTTCTGGGATCAGTGCGGTTAGACGCTCGGGAATTCCAGTCCTGGCTCGGGCACGCGGCTCAACTCCGCCTTCTGGCTGGCTCTGGCCGGGAAGAAGCCGGTTTTCAGATCATGGGGCTGTTGGAATTGCGCAATCTTGATTTTGACCGGGTTTTTTGTTTGGGCATGAATGCCGGTACTTTCCCCTGGCCCTGCCGCCAGTTACCTTTGCTGGACGCGGCCGAACGCCGCCAGGTGTTGGGGGGCACCATAGATAGCCAATATGCCTTTGCTAAGCAGATTTTTGCCAGTCTTCTGGGTGTCGCCCCCCATCTTACCTTGACCCGGCCGCATCTAAGCGGCGATGAACCATTAGCTGCCACCCCTATCTGGACCGGAAACTGGATTGATGCCACGATGGACCATCTGGTCCAGCCAGAGCCAGCCTGGCTGCGGGTCCAGGCAATCCGTGAGGCTCTTATCCATCCCCAGGGGCAACCGGTGGTTGAGCCGGATGACCTGTTATCCCAGTTCTCGCTTCCTCTTGAACTATCTATCACCGATATCGACAACGCCCGCGCCTGTCCCTGTCGGTTCTTCCTGGAAAATCTTCTCGAGCTTGCTCCCTTGCCTGAGATTGAAGCTGGACCTGAGGCCATCGAACGTGGTGCCCGGCTGCATGAGGCCCTGGCCCGGTTTGTCCAAAATTTTAAGGTCTATTTGAAAAAACACAACCACTGGAACGACTTTCAGGCCCGCGCCACCCTGAAGGAGGCGGTAGCCCAAGTCCTCAAACCATATGGCGACGATCTCCACTGGCAGGTGGAACTGCAGCGTTGGTTGTCGGAAGACGAGGAGACCCCAGGATTCTTATGGCACTGGCTGGAACAGGAGAAGGAACGCTATAACGAAGGTTGGAAGTGGGCCGGAGAAGAAATAAAATTCTCTGGGGTGACCGTGCCGGGCTGGCCTTTTACCTTAAAAGGGCGCATTGATCGGCTGGACTACCACCCGAACCAGGCCTATATGGTATGGGATTATAAGTGTGGCCAGATTCCCGACTGGCGTCAGATGTTTGGTGACCGGCTGCGCTTTCAGCTAATAGGTTATTTAATGGCTTTGCAGCAGGGCCGGGTAAAACAGGCTCGGGCCTGGAAACCGGCCAGGGCAGGCTATATTCAGCTGAAATCCAGTAAGGCAGTGAAATTTCAGACCTGGGATCTGGAGCCCTGCTACTGGGAGGCGGAATTGGCGGAATGGAAGTTGATAATCGCCCAAATCGGGAACCGGCTGCATCAGGGCAATTTTCTCCCTGATCCGAAACCGGCCCCTAACCAACGGGAGGAGGGTGCCTGTCAGTATTGTCCCTACCGGCTGATCTGTGGCTACCCCTTCCTGGAGACAAAAGATAAGTTTGACCTGGAATCATGAGCTGTTCTAATTTATTAGCCGACAGCCAGGTTCGTCGCCAGCTCCTGGCGGATGGAGAAAGTTTTCATCTGGAGGCCCCGGCCGGCTCCGGTAAGACCACCCAACTGGTAGCCCGGTTTCTGACCTTACTGGCCCGGGTCAACCACCCCGCCGAGATTCTGGTCCTGACCTTCAACCGCCAGGCGGCCGGCGAGGTTAAAATCAGACTGTTTGATTTATTATGCCAAGCCCGGAACAGCCCGCCACCAGCTGCGAACGCTGAGGAAGAGCTTAATCTGCCGGCCCTGGCTTATGAGGCCGGGAAGGCCCATCCTCCCGAGGTGCTGTTGACCCCGGATAGTCTGCCGGTCATGACCTTCCATAGTTTCTGTCATCAGCTGGTCGGCCAGGCTCCTTATGAAGCCGGAATTTTACCCGGAGTCGATCTGCTCGAAGACGAAGAACAGGGCTGGCTGCAATACCAGGCCCTGGAACTGATGCGTCGCCGTCTAGTGGATCAACCGGCTGAGCACCCCGTGCGCCAGGCCCTGGTCAACCGCCTGTTGCGCCTGGATAATAATTGGTCCCGTCTGGCCCGGGAATTACATGACTTAATCGGACGGCGGGATCTGCTCACTGATTTCCTGGAACTGGCCCGACTCAGTAAGGATAGCAGTAAATATCAGCAAGTAATGCAGGAACGCCTGGAATTCTTGGTATTACAAGATTTAGATGCCCTGCACGCGGCTTTTGCCGCCACTCCCTTAGGAAAACAATGGCCAGATTTTTGGCAGCATTTGCGCCTGGCCGGAGCTAAGGCCGCGGCCCGGCTGCCCGGCCAACTGCCCGCTCCGGGTCTGCCAGGGCTGGCTGATTGGCAGGCTCTGGCTGATATCCTGTTAACTAAAGAGGGCAAACCGCGCAAGAGTTGGGGACCGAAAAGTGGCTTTTATACTGGTTTTAAAAATACCAATTGGGCCGAGCTGATTCAGGCCCTGTCTCCGGAGGCGGTAGATTGGCTGCATCGCTGCCGGAGTTGGTCCCTGGCCGCGGCCAGTCCCGGGGAAGTGACGGCCCTCCATGATCTGGTCTTGCTCATTGGCCAGACCATTGCCAGCTATGAGCAACTTTGCCGGGAACGCCGGGCGATAGATTTCATTGCCCTGGAGCAAGCGGCCCTGCGGCTGTTCAATACATTTGAGCCCAGCGATATTATGCTTCTCTGGGATTACCGCTTGAAACATCTACTGGTGGATGAATTTCAGGATACCAGCCAGAATCAACACGATCTATTATGCCGGATAATTTCCGGCTGGCAGGCGGGAGACGGCCGCAGCCTGTTTGTGGTCGGCGATCCCAAACAATCCATTTATGGCTGGCGGGAGGCCCGGGTGCAGTTTTTTGTCCAGGCCGCCCAAGGCTTGCGCTGTCCTGAGCAGACCCCGTTCCTGCTGGAATCCCGCTTGCTGACCACCAACTTTCGCTCCACCAAAGCCCTGATTACCTGGGTTAATGAGCTGTTTGAGAAGACCGTGATGGCCAATCCCGACCCGTCGGTAGATGAGGTAAGATTCCAGGCTGCCACCCCAAAACCGGACGCGGCTCTTGGAGTTCTGCCGGAGCTGGCCCTTTTTGGGGTCAATGCGGAAAATAATCAACCTCGCCAGGCCGAGGCTTGCTGGCTGGCCTATCAGGTTAAACAACGCCTGTCAACCTTGGCTGAGGGGGACCGAATCGGCATCTTACTTTTTACCCGTACCCACCTGCGATACTACCTCGAGGCTCTCCAGCAGGCCAAGGTGTCGGTAAAAGTCAAAGAGGGTTTAAAGCTTACTGACGATCCCCTGGTTCCTTATGTGGTTAACCTGACCCGGGCCTTGGTCCGACCTCAGGATGATCTGGCCTGGGTCGGAGTGCTGCGGTCTCCCTGGGCCCGCCAAAATCTAGATGATCTGGCCGCCATTGCCCGGGAACCGGCGGAGCGCTGGTGGGACAAACTGCGCCGCTTTGCTGCGGGCCAGAAGTGCGGCGCAAAACTGCAACATCTGGTCAGGTTACTGGAACAGGCTCGCCAGCAGGTGGGGCGCCAACCCCTGGCCGCCATCGTCACGGAGCTTTTAAACCGCTGGCCAGCCTGGGCAGGTGTGGCCCGGCTGGCCGGGGCGGCCGGGATAGCCAACTCACGGAGGTATTTGGAGTTACTGGCTCAGGCCGAATCCGGAATACCGGAAGTTACCCTGGAGCGGATGGCTTTCCAGTTGGAGAATGCCTTTCAACCCGCGGATCCTCAGGCCAGTCGCGCCCCGGTGGAGATGATGACCGTCCATGCCGCCAAGGGGTTGGAATTCAGTCAGGTGTTCTTGCCTTTTCTGGATTGGCACCCGCTTGGCCGGGTGCGCCGCGAGCCCCCCCCGTTTTTGTTGGAACAACTCCCTAACAGCCGGGTGCAGGCCTTGGCCCTGGCCAAACCTTATCACCACGAGCGACACCATCCCCTTTATGAGCGGCTGTGGAAATTGCGCCAGGGCCGCATCTTGGCCGAAGCCCGAAGGTTATTCTACGTGGCCGTGACTCGGGCCAAACAAAACCTGTTTTTAAGCGCCGTGGTTAAGGTTGACCCCCAGGGGCGGCTCAAGGCAGCTCCGGATACCCCCTGGGGGTGGATTCAGAGTCACGACCGCCTCTCCGGCCGCGAGGCCAGCAAACTGCCACAAAACCTGCCCTCAGGATTAACCCTTTATCTCGACCCGGTGACCGCCGTATCTGAGGGCGAACCGGATACTCCTGCCCGCCTGCCGGAACCACTGCAATTCCAGCCGGAACCGGTGCCCTATCAGATGTTATCGCCGTCGTCGCTGGTAAGGCATTGGACCCCAAGCTCCGAACCCGGCGTCGATTACCTGGAGGACAACCTGGTTAATAAGGCGCGGGGCGAAGTCATTCACCGGCTACTGGCTTGGTTGGCCCAGGGAGAGCCTCTGCCCGACCACAACGCGGTAACGGCAAGCCTGCGCGGTCTGGGCCTGGAGGAAGAACCGGCCTCTTTAATAGCCAGGGAGATCCTGGAGGAGGTTGCCGCCGCTCAGCAAGAACCATTTTTAGCCTACCTGCTTCGTTCTGACCACCCCCAGGCCTGGACCGAATGGGCTTTGGAAGATTGCCCCCAGCCAGGGCTGATTCGGCGGGGGCAGATCGACCGCCTGATTTTTGAAGGCGGCCAATGGTGGCTGGTAGATTATAAAACCTCTCGCCCTCATGCCGGTGAAGCTGTGCCTGAATTTCTGGCTCGGGAAGCCGAAAAATACCGGCCCCAATTGTTGGCCTATCAGGAGATGGCGGCTCATACCCTGGGATTGGCCAACCCTGGCGAGATCAGACTGGCTCTCTACTTCACCGCCTTGAGGCAAAAGATCACCCTCTAACACAAGGAGCGGCTTGCCTCCTGCCTTCTTAGTCCACCTGGTGGGCTAGGTCCGGACTAACCGATGATTTGCATTTGGAGCCGGGTTACGCCGCGTCTTACAAAATGCAGCTTACGAGCGACCTCGTAAGATACATCCAGATGACGGCCGTGGATATAAGGACCCCGGTCAGAGACACGCACTCTGACCTGTTTGCCGTTGCGGGGATTGATGAGAACCAGTTCGGTGCCCAAGGGTAGGGTGCGATGGGCTACGGTTAAGGCATACATATTAAACCGCTGGCCATTAGCCATGGTTCGCCCATGAAACTTGGGCCCGTACCAGGAGGCTACCACAAACCTGCCCCGTTTTTTCTTGGTTTGGGGAAGATTTTGACACTTCTGGTCCATAATCTGGCCGTTTTTTACCTTGGCGTCATTTGCCCCCGGATCGGGTAACATCCCAACCCTGGCCGGGTAGCCTATCTCGGAACCGACGTCCCCACGTCGGCCTTGATGATTTTTATCAACAAAGGCTTTGGCTTCCCTGCACGGGCCGCTTGCCTCATCCTGGTGGGTTATCTGACGGTGTCCAGCCACTCCCAGCAAAAAGACCACTAGCAAGGATAATCTGATCAATTTCGGCATCCAACTAATCGCTAATCAACCTCCTTACCTAAGTGTTGGACCTTATAGTAGCAATATTGATGCCCAGAGGAATATTCTTCATAATTATTTAAATTCTTTGCGTTTTAACTTTAATTTGATAATTTGGGTATGATAAATATTTTCTCAATTTGATAAAACAGCTAGAATCCCATGTGATTTTTTTCTTATAATGATAACTTCCATCACCATCTAATGGGGCAGCCAAAAGTGTCTTTCCATAAATTTTGGTTGAACTCGAGGACGGAATTTTGAGATAGGGAATTGACCTCTAGATCCACAGATTTGCCAAGATTTATCAGGGCCGAAGTGTTATAATTTAAATTTTATGGTTTTTGATTTATCCTTATCTGGCCTTTTCAAAAGTTATGAATACGGACTAATCTGGGTGAGAAGATGGAGCGTCGGGTCAAATGCTGGCCTCAGCATTGGGGGCTGATCATCCTGACTCTGGTGATTTTCGCTCTATTGGGAAGGGCGGACCAGGCCTGTCCGGAACCAGCCCGATTGCCGCCGCAATATCAGAATAAGCTGGGGATGCGGCTGAATCTGATCACCGGAGGCAGCTACCTGATCGGCAGTCCTCTGGAGGAGCCAGGGCGCTATTTAAATGAAGGGCCTCAGCATCGGGTCACCTTAAGCCCCTTTTACATTACCGCCACCGAAATCACCAATGCCCAATACAGCCGCTTTCTGGCGGCCAGCGGCTGCCCGGCACCGCTCTACTGGCTGGATAAAAATTTAAATGCCCCGGACCAACCGGTGGTTGGGGTCAGCTGGCATGACGCAGTGGCCTTTGCTAAGTGGCTGAGTCGGGAGACTGGCGAGACTTACCGTTTGCCCACTGAAGCCGAATGGGAAGCCGCGGCCCGGGGTGGTTTGGTCGGGCAACCCTTTCCCTGGGGGGCAGCGCCGCCCAATGCCCGGAGCCATTTCCGGGCCAATTATAACCCGAACACTTACGCCGATGACGGCTATCGTTACAGTGCCCCGGTGGGGCGGTTTCCGGCCAATGGCTATGGCCTGTTTGATCTGGCCGGCAATGTGGCGGAATGGTGCCAGGATTGGTACGAGGCTGCGTACTACAAGCAGAGTCCCCGAGAGAACCCTCCGGGCCCCCCATCCGGTAGGTTCAGGGTGTTGCGGGGCGGTTCCTGGTATTCCCGGGCCCGGGATTTGCGCTGCGCCTGCCGCCAGTTTGCCGCCCCCCACAATGCGGATGGCTTTATCGGCTTCCGCCTGGTCCGAATTATCCAGCCCTAGCTCCTGGACAACCTTATAAAAAACACAGGACATTGCCCCAAAAAAAGAAACCCCGACCCTACCATGACCTGTAGAGATCAGCCCCGACGGTGGAAAAGTGAATACGGGGATATTTACCGGCGGATTTGGGGCCAATTTCAACCTTAACACAGATGTCCAGGCCTTGATATAAGCTAATTTTAGGAGAAACGACAAAGGTATTGGTGGAATCAATATTGAGATGCCAGCCGGAGAGACTGAGACCATCTATGTCAGGCTACGGAGTTGAGCAGTTCCCTCAGTTCATCGCCTTCCAGCACTTCCTTCTCCAAGAGAATTTTGGCTACCTTTTCCAGGATCTCCCGCTTGGATTCCAGGATGTCCCGGGCCCGATGGTGCGCCTTTTCGACCAAGGCGCTCACTTCCCGGTCAATTTCCTGGGCGGTGCCTTCGCTGTAGTCTTTGGAACCTGGCGGTAAGACCGTCTGCAGGAACAGGGGGCGACGCTCCCGTTCGAAGGTAACCGGTCCCAGTTTTTCACTCATGCCATATTCCCGGACCATACTGCGGGCGATGTCGGTGGCCCGATAAAGATCGTTCTGAGCCCCGGTGGAAACCTCATCGAAAACCAGTTCCTCGCCCACTCGACCCCCCAAGAGCACGGCCATTCGATCTTCCAACTCCGATTTAGTCATCAGGTAGCGATCTTCGGTGGGCAGTTGCATGGTATAGCCCAAGGACCCGATACCCCGAGGGATAATCGAGACCCGATGCACCCGGTCGGTGGTGGGCAGCGATTCCGCCACCAGGGCATGGCCGGTCTCGTGGTAGGCGACAATCTCCTTTTCCCGCGGATTCATCATTCGGTTGCGTTTTTCCAGCCCGGCTACCACCCGATCGATGGCCTCTTCAAAATCGACCATTTCAATGGCCGGCTTATTGCGGCGGGCAGCCAACAGCGCCGCCTCGTTGACGATATTGGCTAGGTCCGCCCCCACCATCCCCGGGGTCCGGGCCGCCAGTTTATGCAGATCAACTTCAGGGGCCATTTTGACTCCCCCGGTATGAACTTTCAGGATCTCTTCCCGCCCCTTGAGACTGGGACGGTCAACCAGGATTTGGCGATCAAAACGTCCGGGGCGGATCAGCGCCGGGTCCAGAATCTCCGGCCGATTGGTGGCAGACATGATGATTACCCCTTTGCGGGTATCAAAGCCATCCATTTCCGAGAGTAGCTGGTTCAGGGTGTTCTCCCGCTCTTCGTGGCCTCCCATCGGACTGAGCCCGCGAGCCTTGCCGAGGGCGTCCAGTTCGTCAATAAAGATAATGCAAGGAGCCTTTTCCTGCGCCTGGGCAAACAGATCGCGCACCCGCGCCGCGCCGACGCCGACAAACATTTCGACAAAATCGGAGCCGGTCAGACTCAGAAAGGGAACTTTGGCTTCCCCGGCCACGGCTCGGGCCAGCAGGGTCTTACCGGTGCCTGGGGGTCCGACCAATAGCACGCCTTTAGGGATTTTGCCTCCCAATACCTGAAATTTGGCCGGATTTTTCAAAAATTCGATTATTTCCTTAAGCTCTTCCTCCGCCTCCTCTACCCCGGCAACATCTTTGAAGGTCACCTTGGTTTCGCCTTCCACATAGATCTTGGCCTTACTTTTACCAATGGTCATCAGCCCGCCGGCAGGCCCGGCCCCGATTTTCCTGAAGAAATAGATCCAGATGCCCACCAACAACAGCATGGGCAATAGCCAGGAAAGCAGGGAAGTCAACCAGGTTTTTTCCAGGCGGGCGGAGTATTCGATCCCCTGTTTGTCTAACCGCTCCAGCAGGCTGGCATCTTCCAGACGCACCGTGGAAAAGGCCGGTTCGGTTTCACCTAGTTGTTTAAGGCGCTCCACCCATTCTGGATCCTGACGCTCTTGGGCCAGAAATTCCACGCCGGCCGGAGTAAGCTTTCCGGTAATGGTGTCACTGTAAACCACCAAGTCCTGGACACCTTGGTTATCGACCAACTTTCGAAATTCACTATAACTTATGGTTTGTACCCGACGGCCGATCAGGTAATTCTGCAGGATCAGGAAGACCAACAGAGTCATCACAATATACCAGATGGAGAAGCGAGCCAGTCTTGTCATTGATTACCCCTTTTTAAAGAATAGAAATGCCTTCGTCTAGACCTTGTTTTATCATCCTTTGTAACAACTTAGGTTGACCAGAAACTTTCTCCCAGTGGACATCCGGGAGCCAGTCACAAATTTCACTGTTAATAAATATAATAAAATTAATAATTTTTTCAAGGCAGACAAAATAAATAGAAGGAACCGGAATGCCAAGTTGAAGGGTTGCAAAAAATTTAATCTTATGAGACTGAATCAGGCTATGATAAAATAAATCGGCTGTTCGTTCGGATTCGATCTCGCAAATCAGCAAAGGCAGATAAGTGTTTATGAAGGCCATGATCCTGGACTTCCCGGCGCCGATCAAGGATGATCCCCTGCGTTTAACCGAATTGCCCCCTCCTGCTCCCGGGCCGGGCGAAATTTTGCTCCAAGTGAGTTATTGTGGTGTCTGCCACACCGACCTACATACCGTTGAAGGGGAATTGCCGTTGCAGCGCCTGCCGATTATCCCAGGGCATCAGATAGTTGGCCGAGTAGTGGATAAAGGGCCGGGGGCTACCCGCTTTCAAAAAGGGGAGCGCGTTGGCCTGGCCTGGCTCAATCAGACCTGCGGGCACTGCAAGTATTGCCAGAGCGGCCGGGAAAACTTATGCGACTCGGCCCAGTTTACCGGACTGCACCGCGATGGCGGCTATGCCGAGCTGGTTACCGCACCGGCCGACTTTGCTTATCGGCTGCCCGAGGGCTTTTCGGATCTGGCCGTGGCCCCGCTGATGTGTGCGGGAATCATCGGCTTTCGGGCCCTAAAGCTCAGCGACATCAAACCGGGAGGCTTCCTAGGGCTGTATGGTTTTGGAGCTTCGGCGCATATTGCCATCCAAGTCGCCCATTATTGGGACTGTGAAGTGCTGGTCTTTACCCGCAGCCCCGGACACCAGGAACTGGCCCGCAAACTAGGGGCCGCCTGGGTGGGCCGGGCGGAGGACACCCCCCCCACCCGTCTGGACAGCGCCATCATTTTTGCTCCGGCCGGTAATCTGGTCCCGGAAGCCCTGCGAGTCCTGGACAAAGGTGGTACTCTGGCCCTGGCCGGGATTTACCTGTCCCCGGTGCCGTCCTTGGATTATGAAAAACACCTGTTTTATGAGAAAACCGTGCGATCAGTAACCGCCAGCGCAGGATGGCCAGGAATTTCTGGAACTGGCAGCTAAGATACCGATTCAAACCGAGACCCAACTATTCCGGCTGGAGGAAGCCAACCAGGCCCTGCAACTGCTCAAAGCCGGGAAAATCAATGGCGCCGGGGTATTGGCGATTAAGCCCTGATTATTTCTAAATAATAAGCACATGGCAATGGAACCCTCCAGGCGCAAGAATATTCGGTTGAGAGAATATTAAATGATTCGGGTAGGGTGGTAGAAACGGAATGGTTAAGAACAGCCGATGTCCGTCCGAGCATAAGATTAGATGCGTGCGTTGTAATGCCTAATCACTTTCATGGAATTTTGATAATCAATAATGGAGATCTTTCTGGTTACCCTGTCAGGGCGACCCGCCGGTTCGCCTGTACAAAAAATAAGGTTATTATGTCGCCTGCTAATAAATAATTTGAACCACTTCCGAGGTTAGCTGTGAGATTTATTCGCCTTGCGATACTTTATTTCAGTCCGCCACCGAAGGGCTTAAATTCATTCCAGGTTACTGGTAATGGGGTCACTGTAACAACACTCAAAATAGGTACATGTCCTCCGGTAGAGAAAAAACAAAGAATTATGCTCATGGCCAAGATCAATCTTAAAAACTTGCCGTCTATGGATGAAGATGGGTATATCACCATTCCCGAAAAAGAAAGACGA